>NZ_JADBEF010000002.1 GCF_014873535.1 Nonomuraea africana
GGCCGCAGCCGCCGTCTGCGTCGGCCCGCCGAGCCCCATCATGCCGTCGCTGGCCACGCCCTGGGACGGCTTCGACGCGCTGCTGGTCGAGGTCCTGATGGGCCGCTCGGTCGGCCACCCGGGGTGGGACGCGATGGCCGGGGTGCTGGCCAGCTACCGGCAGTGGAAGAGCGGCGAGCGGACCCGCGCCCTGGATCGGGCCCACCAGATCGCCGGGCCGCTCGGCCAGGCGCTCCAGGCCTGGTACGAGGTCCTCCAGCAGCGTGCCGCGGAGGTGACCCGGTGAGCCCGCTGGAGCCCGCGCCAAGGGCCCGGCCGGACGTGGTGCTTGGTCTGTGCTCCTTCACCCACGATTCGGCCGCCGCGCTGCTGGTCGACGGTGAGCTCGTCGGCTTCGTCGAGGAGGAGCGGCTGTCGCAGGTCAAGCACACCCGCGCCTACCCCGAGCAGGCGGTCGCCTGGCTGCTGCAGGAGAGCGGGCTCACGGCCGAGCAGGTGGACACGGTCGCCTACAACTTCCACGGCCCGCGCTATCTGGCAGACCTGGCCACGCTGCCGGCGCTGCTGGCCCATCCTGCCTCCAGCGATCGCGCGCTGCCCCGCGCGGTCAGTTTCGCCAAGGTCGGCGTGCGGACCTTGCGCCGAGCCCGGGGCCTGAAGCGGCGCTTCCCGCACGCCCGCGTCCGGCCGCTTCAGCACCATCGCACCCACCAGATGTACGCCTTCGCCGCCTCCGGCTGGGAACGCGCGGCGGTCGTCATCGCCGACAGCCTCGGCGAGACCCAGACCACCACCATCGCCGCCGCACGCCTGGTCGAGCCTGGACGCCCCGCGCTGGGCACCGTGCTGGCGCTGCGTGATCCGGGCTCGCTCGGCTACGCCTACGGGGCGGTCACCGAGCACCTGGGGTGGCGGCGCGGCGATGAAGAGGGCACGGTGATGGCGCTGGCTGCCCTTGGCGACCCGGCACGCTTCCGTGCCCTGTTCGAGCGGATCATTCCGATCACGCCGAACGGGTTCGTCCTGCATCCGGCCTACTTCGCGCCGCGTGTGCTCTCGTCTGCCTACGCCCGGCTGCGGCCGCGCTTCGGCGCGGCTACCTGCCCGCGCCGCCGCCCACACGAGCCGATCACCGACGTGCACCGCGACCTGGCCGCCGCCCTACAGGAACGCACCGAGCAGGTCATGCTGCACCTGGCCCGGCTCGCCCGCGACCGCACCGGGGAGCGGCGGTTGTGCGTCGGCGGCGGGGTGGCCACCAACTGCGTCGCGATCGGCAAGATCATCGAAGCGGGCCTGTTCGAGGAGGTGTTCGTGCCGCCTGCGCCCGGCGACGCAGGCACCGCGATCGGCGCGGCCGCGGCCGCGCACATCGACGCGAGCGCCCGCCCGCTGGCGGGCATCGCCGGCGCCTGCTACCTGGGCCCGGATTTCGGCGGCCACCCGCTCGACCTGACCCCGTGGCCGTCCCTGGCAGAGAAACCCGTCGACGGCGACGCGGCGGACTTCCTGGCCGACCAGCTCGCCGCCGGGCTCATCGTCGGCTTGTTCCACGGCCGCATCGAGGCGGGCCCGCGCGCGCTAGGCAACCGGTCGATCCTCGCCTCGCCGCTGCAGCCGGACGTGGTCGCGCGGCTGAACGACTCGGTGAAGTTCCGCGAGCCGTTCCGGCCGTTCGCGCCCATGGTGCTGGCCGAGCACGCCGCCGACTACTTCACCCTCGGCCAGGACGCCCCGTTCATGTCGATGGCCTCCGGCGTGACCGACCTGGCCCGCACGGTGATCCCCACCGTGATCCACGCCAACGACACCGCCCGCCTGCAGACCGTCACCAAGGACGGCAACCCGTTCGTCCACGCCGTCCTGACCGCGTTCACCCGCCGTACCGGCGTCCCGGTCCTGATCAACACCTCCCTCAACGTCAAGGGCAAGCCGATCTGCGGCACCCCCGCCATGGCGCTGGACTGCCTGGCGACAAGCGGCCTGGACGCGCTGCTGCTGGACGGGCGGTGGATCACCAAGTGAAGATCGGCTACAGCTTCTGGGGGTTCATCGGCCCCGGCATCACCGACACGCCGGACGGCGGCCGCAGCCACCGCCGCCCCTTCGTCGACGGCATCCGCTCAGCAGGCCACGAGCTGGTGTTCCTCCAGCCCGACCGGGACCTGGCCGAAGCAGGCGACCCCGTCGCCACCCGCTATCTCTTCGACGCGGGCCTGCCCGACCTGGACGTGCTGTTCCTCGAATGGCGCTGGCCCATCCCCGACCGCAACACCACCCCGTGCGGCACGCCCGGCCACACCTGCGATCTGCACCGGCAGAGCGACCTGGTCGACCACTACACCCACGGCCTCGGGCTGCCGACGATCATCTGGGACAAGGACCGGCAACTGCCCGCGAACTCCCCGCTACGGCATCACCGCGGCGTCGTCGTCTGCGAAGCCGCCGTTGCCCCCACTCCCGGAGCGGCCACCCTGCTGTTCCCTGCGGACGATGCTGTGCTGGATGCGGCCGACCCCGCCGAGCTGGCCGCACGCAAGCGGCCGTATCCGCTGTGCTACGTAGGCAACCAGTACGACCGCGATGAGGCGTTCGAGGAGTTCTTCGTGCCCGCCGCGGCCCGCCTGCCCCATCGAGTCGCCGGGAAGTGGCCGAACACCAGCCGCTGGCCGCAGGTCTGTTTCCTGGGCCGCGTGCCCTTCGCCGAGGTCAGCCAGATCTACCACGAGAGCCTGGCCACCGTGCTGCTACTGCCCGACCGGTACGCCGTCACCGGGCAGATGACCCAGCGGATCTTCGAAGCCGTACTCGCGGGATGCCTGCCGCTCGCGCCAGCCACCATCGCGCACGCCACCGAGTTCGTGCCCGAGTCCTTGATCGTGAGCAGCGGCGCCGACGTCATCGCCAAGGCGCACGCGTTGTTCTCGCTCGCGGGTGGGCCCGTCCACCGCGAGCTGATCGGCGAGTGCCTGGCCAAGCTGGAGCTGTTCCGGCTCAGCCGCCAACTCCGCACCCTGGACCGCCTGCTGGCCGATCTCGCCGGCAGCAGCCGCGATCAGGTCGGAGCATGCTCATGACCACCTCGATCATCGCCTCGATCACCGTCTGGATGGATGCGGCACCGGGCAGCCGTTCCACCTCTCCTTCCACCCACCCCGCCACTATCGTGGAGAACCATGCAGATGAACCGGGTCGCTGTCGTCGGGTCGGGTGGAAGCGGCAAATCCCACCTGGCGCGCGAGCTCGGCCGTCTGCTGAACGCGCCGGTCACCCATTTGGACGCGGTCTTCTACGACGACGAGTGGAACGCGCTGCCACCGGAGAAGTTCGAGGCCGCCCAGCGCGAGCTCGTCGCGGCCCCGCGCTGGGTCATCGACGGCAACTACAACTCCTCCCTGCACGTCAGGTTGGAGGCGTGCGACACCGTGGTGATGATGGACGTCTCCACTCCGGCCGCGCTGTGGGGCATCCTGTCGCGGCAGGCACGGCACGGCGCCGGCCAGCACGCCCAGGGCGTCTACAACCGCATCCACTGGGGAGTTGTCCGCTACGTCACCTCCTACCGGCGGAAGATGCGACCCCAGGTCGTGGCGAAGATCCACCAGTACGCCGCCGGCAAGCAGGTGGTGTTCCTGACCAGCCGCGCCAAGACCAGGCGCTGGCTGGAGCAGCTGGCCGCCACCCGATAACCAGCCGAACCCACAGTCGCGGGGCGGGCTGCCCATGACCGTGAACGGCAACGCCTTCACCAACCCGGCCACGACCGCCGACCTGTACCGCGACGACACCCGGCTGGCCACCCGCACCTCCGCGCTGCACCAGGCCAAGACCTGCGGACGGCCCGTCGCCCAGGTGATCGCCGACCTCGCCCTGGAGCACCTCGGCGCACCCGCCGATGCCACCGTCGCCGACGTCGGCTGTGGCCGGGGCACCAGCAGCCGCGTCCTCATCGAACGGCTGCAGCCGCGCGCCCTGCTGCTGGTCGACGCCTCGGCGGCGATGCTGGCCGCCGCCCGAACCAGAGTCGAGCCCGCCTGGCCAGCCGCCGCCCGGACCGCAGTGGCTTACCTGCGCGCCGACTTTCACGCCCTCCCGCTCCCAGAGGCCTCCTGCGACCTCGTGGTGGCGGCCTTCTGCCTCTATCACGCCCCCGACCCCCGCCCGGTCATCGCCGAACTCGGCCGGACGCTCACGCCCGGCGGCACCGCGATCTTGGTGACCAAGTCCGCCGATAGCTACCACGCCCTCGACCAGCTGCTCGCCGCCACTGGCCTCGACCCTCGCGCGGCCGAGCGGCCCAGCCTGTACGCCAGCGCCCACAGCGGCAACCTGCCCGACCTGGTCGCGCCCATCATCCCCCTCATCCGCGTCGAGCATGAGCAGCACGAGTTCGTCTTCGCGGGCCTGGACCACGTGGCTGCCTATCTGGCCACCAACCCGAAGTACTGCCTACCGCCCCCGCTGGCCGGGCACCCGGACGCGATCGCCGCGGCGTTGCGCCGCCACACACCCGAGCGTCCCGTGACAGCCGTCTCCACGATCGCCTACGTGGTCGCCACCCGAGGACAGAGCGCATGACCCCCGGCGTGTTCACCAAGCGCTACCCGAGCAGCCAGGCAGCCAGCCAGGCGGCCGCCCATCATGCCTGGCTGGCCGAGCATGCCCAGCCGTTCCGGCTGCCGCCGATCCTGGCCGTGCACGCCTCCCGCATCGACTTCGGCTTCGTCGACGGCCGCCATGCCCAGGTCGGCGACACGCTCACGGTGGCCGCCGCCCTCGGCCGAGCGCACGCCGCGGCGTGGGCGAGCGACTTGCACCACGCGCGGCTGAACACCCCTCGCCCGTTGGCCAGCGGCCTTGACCTGGCCGACTTCGTAACCCCGCGCCTAGCAGCCCTGAACCGCCGCCAGCAGACCGGCCATGCCACCGCCCAGCAGGTCGTCGCGCTGCTGCCCCTGCTGAGCCCGCACCCGGCCGCCCCGGTCGCCTTTTACAAGGACACCAATCCCCGCAACGTGCTCATCGGCGCCCGCGGCGAACCGGTCGTGATCGACCTCGACGACCTCACGCTCGCGCCGTTCGGCTACGACCTGGCCAAGCTGCTCCTCACCCTGGCCATGAGCCACGGCCGTCTGCCGACCGGTACCTTCACCGCCGCGCTGGCCAGCTACAACCAGCCGCTCACCGCCGCCGACCTGACGCCGGTCACGCTCGCCCAGCTGCTCGACTACGCCGAGCTCCACCACCTGCTCACCCTGCCCTATTTGGGCCGGGGCGGTTACCGATATCCCTGGCCCGCCGTCCGTCCCGCTTCGGAGGATCTGCTGTGATCGTCACCGAACTGCTCTTCGTCCGGCACGGCCAGGCCCAATGCAACGCTGACGGCGTCGTCGGCGGCCCCCGTACCTGCACAGGCCTGACCGACCTCGGCCGCCGCCAGGTGACCCTGGCCGCCGACCGCCTGGCCGCAGCCCACCGCGCCCACCCCTTCACCCACCTGTACGCAGGGCCCCGCCAGCGGCTGCGCGAGAGCGGACAGATCCTCGCCGACGCGCTCGGCCTGCCGCTGATCATTGGCAACACGTTGGACGGCCCCCGGCACGGCGACGCGGACGGCAAGCCGTGGTACGAGGTCAAGACCGCGTTCCGCGGCGGCCCCCACGCCCACCCCGACCAGCCGTGGGCACCAGGCTCCGACACCTGGAACGGCTACCTCCAGCGAGCTGGCACCGTCGTGGCCAGCCTGATCCGCGACCACCAGGGGGCGCGGGTGCTGCTGGCCGCGCACGGCGAAACTGTCCTCGCCGCGCACACCCTCCTCCTGCACCTGCCGCCCGGCCTCACCGCGGGCTTCACCGTCGACCACGCCTCCATCACTCACTGGCAGCTGCACCGCAACCGCTTCAACGACGAGCGCTGGATGCTCCACTCCCACAACGACACCGCTCACCTGGCCGCCCTGGAGGCCTCGTGATCACCCTCGAGGACGACCTGCTCCCGCTCGCCCGCCAGCATCTCGGCCCGATCACTGTCTTAAGCCGTGCCGATCTGCCACCCCACCTGCGACTGCTGGAAGGCGCCGACGGGCAGCGCTACATCCTCAAGCACCACAGCAACCCCGACCGATTCGAGGCCGAGGCGCGCGCCTACAGCACGTGGGTGCCTGCCCTCGGCGAGCACGCTCCCCACCTGATCGCCGCCGAGCCGGCCAGCCGGTGCCTGCTGCTGACCGCCGTCCCCGGTCGGCGCGTCACCCAGCTGCCGGCCGGGTCACCGGCCGAGCGGCACGCTCACCACGCGGCCGGTCACGTCCTTCGGCTGCTCCACCAAGCCGCGCCCGGCCCGCACCCGAGCCCACAGGTCTCCTCCTACCTGGCCGAACGGATGCGCTGGTGGGCGGCCCGAGCCCACCTGGCCACCCTCATCACCGCCAGCGAGCTCCACGTGCTGCACCGCCGCGCCGACGTCCTCGCCGACACCACCGTCGACAGCGCGATCTGCCATCTGGACTACCAGCCACGCAACTGGATCTTCACCCCCGGCTGGGGCATGAGCGTGCTCGACTTCGAGCACACCCGGCTCGACGCACGCATCCGCGACTTCGCCCGGCTCCACCACCGCCACTGGCGACGCACACCCGCCCTGCGCGAGACGTTCTCCGACGGCTACGGCCACCACCCCACCCCCGACGAACAAGAGCTCCTCGATCGCTTCGACGCTCTGGAAGCCGTCACTGCACTGGTACGCGGCTACCAGAGCAACGATGCCGAACTCATGGCCCACGGCCGGTCGCTGCTCACCCACCTACGCTGACCCGGAGGATCCTCATGCACTCGACGGCCCCTCTCGCCATCGCCCGTGCCCTGCCGACGCGTGCCGTCGTCACCGGTGCCGCCGGATTCCTCGGCTCGCACCTGTGCCAGGCACTGCTGGCTCAGGGCGTCGACGTGGTTGGCGTCGACCGGCGCGACCCCGAAACCCACCGAACCGCCGCCCTCAACTTGGCCGCCATCCGGCACGACCCCCGCTTCATCTTCGTGACCGGCGACCTGCGCGCCTGCGCCATCGAACCGCTCCTGCCCGGCGCCGAAGTCGTCTTCCACCTCGCAGGCATCCCCGGCGTTCACCCCTCCTGGGGAGCCGACTTCGACGACTACGTGGCCTGCAACATCAGCGCCACCCAGCGCCTCATGCACGCCGTCACCCGTCTGCGCGTCCCCCGCCTTGTCGTCGCCTCCTCCTCCAGCGTGTACGGCTCCGCCAACGGTCGCCCCAGCAGCGAAACCGACCACCCCCGCCCCGCCTCGCCGTACGCGGTGACCAAGCTCGCCGAAGAACAACTGTGCCTCGCCCACGCGGCACGCCCCGAATGCGACACCACCGTGGTTGCCCTGCGCTACTTCACCGTCTACGGACCGCGCCAGCGAGAGGACATGTTCATCCAGCGACTCCTGACCGCCGCCACGACCGGCCAAGCCGTGACCCTCTACGGAAACGGCAAGCAGACACGCGACTTCACCTACGTCGACGACGCCATCGCAGCCACCATCGCCGCAGGCAGCGTCCGCTTGTCTCACTGCGTGATCAACGTCGGTGGTGGTGGCGGCACAGCGTTGCACGATGTCATCGACCAAGCTCAACGGCTCACTCACCGGAAGATCTCCCTCAAATCCGAAAACGCGCGCAGCGGAGACGTAGCCGCTACCTGCGCCGACACGACCACAGCGCAGGGGACGCTGGGTTGGACACCGGCGACACGCCTCGAAGAGGGCATGAGCGCACAGTTGAACTGGATGGCCTCTCGGCGCAGCGCTTCCATCGCACGGGTTTAGGACAGCCGCTTACGGTCTTCGGGCTCCTTCGCCAGGGGCAGGTGTGGCGGCGTTCGTGGCACTTCAGGCCAGTCGTAGGATCGGCGCACAAACCGTGCCGACCTGGGGGAATGATGGCTGACTTCGACCTGCCTTCTGATCTGGTGGAGCTCAAGCGGGAGTGGTTCGCAGTCGATGACCACTGCCGGAAGCTCGCCGGCGCGCTGCCTTCCAACGTGGCCGTGCTGGAGGGAAAGGCCGAACGCGATATGGAGGGTGAGGCAGCTCTGGCCGAGGCACGGGCCGAGCGGCTGCGGATCTTGGAACAGATCAACTCTCACCCGTGGTGGGAGGAGAAGGCGTCGGACCGGCATCAAGCGTGGATAGCGTTGGCCAAGGCCGCGCGGTCCTGACGTAACTCATTCCGGGGTGAAACGAGTTCGTCGATGTGGAGCGGGGGGCTTGTCATGCCCGCTCAGCATCGACTATGCGGGTCACAACAAGATCAACGCCGTTTGGGGCCTATGACAGCGTTCTTACCTGCACCCCGTGAAGGGAGACGCAGGGCGGGCAACGGCTCCCGATGGGTTCTTGAGCCGCTACCCGCCGCATCGCGTCTATCCCTGTCCAGCTCGCGGCGAAGGGTGGCCTGCCTCGTCGCAGGGCGAGCCTCGCCGGTGAGCCGTTCCCACACCGGGACAGCACAACAGGCCTTACCGTAAGGGCACATCGGACTATCCGTCACGGTTGGTTACGGCGTGTCGCCCTGGGAAGGCATCGTGCCGCCCCCCCGTTTCGTTCGGATGAGGACAGTCATGGTGTGCCATCTCGGCGGCGGTGCCGCCATGGCCGGCAGGTCTTCATCGGCCGACATGCTGAGCCCGTCCGCCTCGAGGTAGCCGATGGAAGTCCAGAAGTGATGTCACGCGGGTCCGTTCCGATCGGAGCCAGGTAGAGGCTGCCACCGGTCATCAGGATCGCGGCTACGGTAGCCACTCCGTCCGGTGGTCGAGCCAGTCGAACCGGTACGGCGCGGCCATCATGCGCAGCGTTCGGCACGGGTAGCTGGCCGACCTGCACTCCCGGCAGTTCAACACCCGTGACGGAGCATGACCGTGGCCGTCGAAGATGATGAGTTCGATGGGCCCGTGCCAGCTCATCAGCGCGACGTCGGCCTCGGTGCGGTGGCCGACGAACGCCGGGTCGCCGGGGCGGGAAGCGTGGTGGCTGATCGCCTCGCGCAGCCACCGCGTGAACGCCGCAGCGGAGTCGATGACGTCGGCGGCCAGCGCGGGCACCTCGTAGACAGTGCCATGCTCGCGGCAGGATCGGCACTCGCCGTAACGAGGCCACTCGGCTTGCTCGGGCGGCCCCCACGAGGCAGGCGTGACGGGGATCTGGTCGAGGGGGTCGCTGGTGTACCAGGAGCAGAACCGGCCGCCGTGCTGAACGAAAGGCATCAGCGGAGACCCCCTCTCGCGGCGAGCCGCTCCGCGACCACACGCTGGATATCCTCCAGCCCGCCGACGTCGACGGCCGCCACAGCGCGGCAGGGTTCAGCATCCAGGGGCGCCTCGTTCCAGCCGTATCCGCACGAGGAGCAGCGGCGGAACATCCGCTCCGGCTGGGGGCCATCGACGCGCACGGCGGGATTCCACGGCAGGAAGATGGCGTCGCGCGCTGGCCGGTGCTCGGTGGTCGCGCCGCTCGCTCCGCACTTCGGGCAGTCGACGTCAGGGCCGCTGTAGGGCGGCAAGGTCGAGGCGCCAGCAGGGGGTTGGGTCATGCTCTGCTTCCTCTCCACGGTGGGAGAGGAAGCTAGGACATTCTGTTGCTAACGTCGCATCCGCAGGTCAGGGCATGGGGACGGGCGTGCACGGCTCGTCGGCTGCGTCTTCGAACAGGCGCATGCATGCCCTGCAGTTCACGGTGAGCACGTCGATCTCCGTGCCTGCTGGCAGCTCGATCGCAGGCGCCTCGCCGAGGGCAGCGTTCGCGAGCATGTCCTGGATTTGCTCGGTGGATACCTGGAGGACGGTGGACGCCTGCCACTGATGCGTGGTCGTGTTTTCGGTCATGGGCAGCGATCCTGCACACCTGCGGGGCTTTACGTCCACGCCTGATGGCCGAGGGTGGTCATGGCCCCGGGACGTCATTGGATCGGCCGGTCGTGGGCCCTGTGGTGCTAGCGGTCCGGGTCATCGGCCTTGCTCGGGGTTCGTGCCCGGCTGGAACGTGACCGGATCGCCTTGGCGGTGATTCTTCGCGCCAAGCCACAACGCAACCGCGGAATCAGAAGGTGCACTCTGCTGCAGGCTGGTGTAACGGCGGCGGAGCCCGCCGAGCTTGCCAGCCTCGAACAGCTCCGCGCATGGACCGCAGGCGTAGAAACGGTCTCCGGACACGACGGCCATGCCCTGGATCAGCCCGGGGTGGACGATCTCGAACTCCTCGACGGGGAAGTAGACGACGGCCGGATCGGCGGAGCAGAAGTCGCACACGGGCGTCTCTGTGGACAGACCGATGTCGATCACCTGGTCGCCGTCTTTGACGCCCGCGAAGGGCACGGTGTCGAAGAGGTTCGGCGGCTGGCTGTCGCTCGTCATGGCGTCAACTCTATTCCTCGCTCGGGTCGGGGAACGCCCGGCCCAGATCATCGAGGGCCTCGCCGAGGTGATGAAGCGAGCCACGAAGCATCATGACCGCGCCCATCAGCGCCAGCTCGTTCTCTCCCCCGGAGTCGCCGGCCACGAGAGCAGACAGGTCCTTGGGGGCCTCCACCGCAGCTTGGAAGCGCATGGCCGCATCCTGCACGAGGTGCAGAATGCGGCTGTCGACCGCTGCTTTCAGCGCCTGGCGGGCGCCTTCATAGTCGTCGGTCACAGTGAGCCTGGCCGGGTCAGCGTCGACGGCTGCTTCGGCGCACGCTTCGGCGTAGTCGATGAGGGAGTGCCACGCGGCCGCCGCTGCCTTGAACGCGGGGTCGTAGATCGGGTCGCCTGGAGGAAAGCGGGTCATGATCTCGATCCTTCGTCCGCCGTAGAAGTGTTCGGGCTGAGCCGCGATGCTTCAGTCTGTCGCCTGCTGGTCCCCTTGTCCCGCGTTCGTATGACTCCCGGCAACGGAGCAGGTTCCGGGGTGCGCAGCCGGTCGACGGCATCTCGGCGGGTACGTTCCGGGCGCCGGTCGTAGCGGGCGGTCGTGCTCGGCGAGGCATGCCCAGCGAGCGCCTGCGCCGTGGCCAGGTCGACGCCGGCGTCGAGGAGTTCGCCGATGAACGTGCGCCGCATGTCGTGCGCGGCCTGCGGCGCGATCCCGGCCTGCTCGCTGCGCGCAGCGAGAATGTCGCTGACGGACTGCCCGTCCTTCATGTGGGCGATCCGGCCCTGCTTGTCGCGCCGGATGTGTCCGCCACGCGGCGTGAACGGCGTGAACAAGCCGCCCGGGTCGCGGCCGCGGACCGTCAGCCAGGCTTCGACGCGGCCGACCGTGGAGGAGTTGATGTAGACGAGCCGTTCCTTGTCACCCTTGCCGCGCACCTTCAGGGATCGTGCGGCCGGGTCGTAGTCGGCGAGGGCGAGCCCGGCCAGCTCGGCGCGGCGCACGCCGGAGCCGTATAGGACGGCGATGACTGCCGCGTCTCGCAGTGCCCGCCTGCGCCGTTCCTCGCGCCGTGCTTGGTCGCGGGGGTCCTCGTCGTCGGACTCGGGCAGTACGGCGTCAGCGTCGCATTCGGCGAGCAGCGCGCCGACGCGCTCGATCGGCACGTGCTCGCCGGCCGGGAGCCGCTTGCCTTTGAACGGGTCGAGCCGCTGGGCGCGGTCGCGGTCTTCGGCGCTGATCAGGCCGAGCCGCCAAGCCTGGTCGAGGACCTGGCGGAGCGCGACCAGGTGCTTGTTGCGGTGAGCGGGCGACCACGGCTTGAGGGTGCCGTCCTCCTGCCGGGTGGCCTGCTTGGCGATGATCGCGCGGACTTGGATGGTGTGCTCGTAGCGGAGCAGGTGCCACGGGAAGCCCTGCCCGGTGATGGCGAGCACGGCCTGGTCGACCTCGCCCGTCTCGGGGTCGACTCCGTTCGGGTCGTGCCCGGTGAGGATGCGGGCGATCCGGTCGAGGCAGCCGCGCATGGTGCGCTTCGACTCGGCCGCGTCGAGGGTGGCGAGGTAGGCGAGATAGGGGTCCTTGAGCGGGTCAGCGGCCACCACCACGGCGGGCAGCGCGTCAACGCCGTCCACCGTGGTGATCGTCTGGGGCAGTGCGTCGCTCATGCGGTCCAGGGCCTCAGCCGAAACGTCATCCGGAGCAGGTAGCGGCGCCTCTGCTGCTCCCACGTGGGGGCGGGGTCAGCGGGGCTGATGTCGATCGCAGGCTGGTCGGAGTGCTTCCAGCCGAGCGCGTCCACCGTGGCGATCGCCTGCTCGGCGACCTCGTACAGGCTGCGGCGGGCCACGCTGCCGCCCTGCCTCTCGTCTGCTTCGCTGGCCCAGGCGTTCCCCGAGATGGTGATCTCCGAGCTGGGGAGGCGCACCGTCCAGCCGACGCGTTCCAGACCGGTCGAGAGCGCGTCGACGAGATGCTTCAGCTCGGTAGGTTCGCCTGGATACTGCCAGTCGGCGGCGCTCATGAAAGGCTTCCTTCGGTCATGAGCAGGTCGGTGTCGACGGGCTCAACGTGGGTGAGCGAGACACAGCCCGCGACGTCCTCCAGCCACACAACGGCGGTGTGGCCGCCGAGGAGCTGGGCGGTGGACCGGGTCCGGCTGGTCTTGCCTTCCCCCTCGCGGTAGCCGCTCCAGTAGCGGACAGGCGTGCCCACCAGCACGGCGGCGTTCCAGCCGTCGATGTTGTACGGCATACCGTTCACGGTTTCCTCCAGTTTGACCGCATGCTCTTGCCGAAGGCGAGCGCCCGTTCGATCTCTCGAAGGTCGAACTTCAGATCGCCCCGGAATGGGTCGCACGTCAGCCGGAAGGTCAGCCAGAATCGTTGGGCCTGGAGACGCATGCGTAGCCAGTCGCCGCCGTTGGTGGAGGTGTTCATTCGTCTCTCGCCTCGACCTGCCCGGAGAGGATGAGCGCGGCGGGGTGGCTGGGGTCGAGCTGCTGGTAGGCGGCCGCGATCCGCTCGACGACCTCACAATCGGTGTCGGGCGACATCCGCAGGGCGACAGCGTTGATGATGTGGGTAGCTTCGGCGCACTCGGCGATCACGTAGTGGGAGCCGAGGCGCTCGTACATGCCCGGCGCGGGAAGGCGGACGGAAACGCTCTGCCCGCCGGTGTAGACGCGGCTGTAGGGGTCGGTGGAAGGAAGGGTGAGCCGCCACGTGTAAGAGCTGGTTTCCGTCTCCGAACTCCGTTGCCACTCGGAGGAGGCGTCGAGATGGGCGATGATCTCATCGCGACTGGCGGTGGGCTGGATCAGGTTGACTGCAGGGATCGTGGTCATCAGGCGATCTCCCATCCGCCGTCGAGCTGCTTGAGCCACTGGTGGTATTCGAGGTCGGCGTACGTCTTCCGCCACGTGTCGGACTTGGCTTCCCATTCGGCGGGCTTCAGGCCTGTGTCGATGGTGCCCAGCACGGTCGACCTGTCCTTGTCGGTAGCGCTGAACTTCAGCTTGATCGTCTCGGCCAGCGGGTCTCGCCACGTCTCGCCGCCAGCCGATCCGGCCGCGGCCAAGGCGACGAACGCTTCGGGCTTGACTGGCCAGAACGCGCCGTGCCCGTCCTTCACGATCCAGTCGCCGAAGTCGGCCTTGACCCGCCCACCGGGTGTGTAGATCGACAGGCCATCCACCTGGCCGTCAGCGCCGTACCAGGGCTTGGACGCGGCCCACTCCCACAGGAGGTGGCCGTTTTCGGGGGTGAGAAGGCAGGCTTCGGCGATCTCGCGGGGGCTCATCGGGGGTTCCCTCCTGCCGCTTCGGCGAGTTGGTTCCATTCGGCCTGCTCGGCGAGGACCAGCGTCTCCATCTCGCCGTCCTCCAGCCACGGGTAGGCGGGCAGGAGGAGAGAGCGGCGAGACAGGTCCCGCATGAGGACACTGGCAGCCCATGTCTCGCCCCTCTCACGGAGGAGCTTCTTCGAGCGGGCGGCTGCCTCCGGGTCGACGAAGCGAGAACGCGCCGCCAGGGTGCGGCCCAGGGCGGCGAGTTCAGCGAGACGCTCGGGCGTCAGGGTGGTGTGCAGGTGGTTCACCGGGTCACGTCCTGCCCGGTGGCGATGCCGTAGAGGGTCGTCATCGCGGGGTACGGCCAGGCGATGTCCCGCCGGCGGGTGGTTTCGACGATCTCGACCAGGCGGCGGATCGCCTCGTTGGGCGTGTTGGCGGGCAGGCCGAGGGTGACCGCGTTGATGCTGTACGCAGCTTCGGCGCACATCACCTTGTCCTCGCCGTCGTAGGTCGGGTTGTCGTCGGCCGGGACGAAGACGCGGTAGGTGCCGTCTTCTCCGTCGTGGCGGTAGATGAAGGTGTTGTTGGTGGACGCGGTGCGCTTCCAGTCGGGGCTGGCGTCGAGGTGGGCGGTCAGGGTGGCGTGGTCCGCGTCGAGCGGCACGAGGCCGACCGTGTGAGGGGCGAGGCCGGGGTCGGCGACGAGAGCGTGAGGGGCGAGCGCCTTCTCTCGCGCCTGTGCCAGCGCGGCGGGCTGAACCGGGATCTGCTCGACCGGGGTGGGCGAGCCGCTGTCGCGTAAGTACATGTTCGGGTCCTTCCATGCGTCCTGGGGTTTTTGCGCCCGCCCCGGAGGCCGCAGGTCCTCGGTGGGGTTGAGCGCTCCATGATCGTATCGGTTTTATCTGTGGGAAGCGACATTCCCGGTGTTAAAAATCGAGAGCAGTATTCGCTATCCTCCCACTCGGAGTAATACCGCGCGGCTATACTCCTCGTATGGCTAAGTCGAAGACATCCCTGAGCATCGCTCCCTGGATCCTGGAAGCGGTGCGCAAGCACGCCGAAGAGAACGGGATCAGCGTGAGCACCGTCCTGGAGCGCGGCGCGCTTCGCGAGATCGCCGCCTCCCACGACGCCGCCGCCCGCGCCGCGGTGTACGGCGCCGGCGCGGCCGCCACCCAGGAGGCCGACGAGCGAGTTGTCGCCGAGGACCTCTCGCGGGCCGCCGACGAGCACCGCGGTGAGGCCGCGTGAGCCACCGCTTCGGCGAGTTGTGGACCGTCCAGCTCGGCGACCGCGAAGAAGTCCGACTGGTCGTGACCGGCGACTTCTACCACACGCTCTACAACGACAACGTGCTCACCGCGCACGTCGAGGCCGCCGACCTGGCGCACACCCTGACCGCGTTCGTGGTCGACGTTGGCGAAGGCCGGGCCGCGATGATCGACCGCATCAGCACCGTGGCGGCCGTCCGGCTCAAGAGCAAGGTGGGCGACCTACCAGAAGCGCAGCTCGCCGCCGTTCGCGGGATGCTCGGCACGATCTTCTCCATCACCGGATGAGCCGCCTCGCCGAGGACCTGCGATCTCCGTCCTGACCCCGGCGGCCCAGCACCCCGGGAGTCAGGCGGGCCGAGTACCCGAGGAGGTCACCTGGTAGCGGGGGGTGTCATAGAGCACGACCACGCCGTCCACACCGGAGGGCGCCGAGACCCGCATGATGACCCCCTTACGCTCAACAACTCTCAGCAGCTGCCCCACGCGCAGCATCAGCTGCGGTGTCAGCACCTCGGGCGCCATCGCGGCCAAGCGCTCAACGATGTCGGGCTGAGTGAAGGCTTCGCCCCGGAACCCCTCGACAACCCTGAGGAACGCGGCCTCGTCGATGACCGCTTCCACCTTTCCCCGGTCCAGCTGCTCGGCGAGCTCGGCGTCTCGCGTCCCCGTGACATTGCAATACCCGCATCCATGCTCGGTGCCCGGCACCAGAGAGATACGCGTCTGCCCCAGGCATATCGAGCACTGGTTTGTCTCGATGGCGTGGAGCTGAGCCGCAGAGCGGTCGAGGAGCGGCTGCCCGCAGAAGCAGGAGTAAGAGCGGAAGCGCCCCTCCATGAGCTCGCCCATCGTGGCGCCCTTCGGGAGCGGTTCGTCCCATGTGCTGCTGATCGCGTGCATCCGGCCAGTATGCCTCCCTGGACCTTGCAACCGAGCCAGCCCCTGAGAGCCGTTCTGCCGGGCGCTTCCCCCTTCTGGCCCCAGGGCATCAGGGGAGGCGAGTTCGTCGACTAGCGTCCACTACACAGAGATCATTTACGGCGTTGCGGCCCGCGTGAACGCCTCGGACCGATCCAAAGGCGTCCATAAGGTTCGGCCCCGCCCCCGACGCGGGAGAGAGAGTTCCCGCACACCCTGCGAGGGCGAGGCCGAGTGCTTGCGCCGCCACCCCCCTGAGCGAGGGTCGGGGATGCGCTTCCCCAAAGGCGGCGGCGCAAGCCGTCTAGGGAGCGGCCGCCGTACGGGCGGCGGCCTGCATCTGCTCCATGTGCTCGGCGTAGGCCGCCCACAGTTCGGAGCCGTCGAACACGTGCTGATCGTCGAGCTGGCCGCACGCGCAGTAGGCGCGATACACGTCCCGGCCGGCCAATGCCGACGCGATCGGGTCGAGGTCTCGGCCAGGCCGGTGGGCCTGCTGGTCGAGGAGCGGGTCTAGCCACCAGGCGGGCCACACGGCCGCGCGGCCGATCACCAGTCCTGCCTGACGCTGATAGCCGGCTCCGTCGACAAGACCGCCGAGAAAGGGCCGCGATCCTGGCCGGGCTCTCCGCCAGAGGCCACGCCTTGGAGCGTGAGCGGTTCGGGTTCGTCTCCGTTGGGCGTGCCGCCCGAGGTGGTGTCGTCGGGGCCGGGGTGGGTCGGTCCGCTGTCGGGCGGGGTACTGGTTGGGGCGGTCGTGGGCTCCCTGGTGGGCTCCGAGGTCGGGGTCGGCTCGCCGCTCGGCGTCTGGCTCGGGCTCGGGCTCGGGCTCGGTGCCGGTGTGGGCTCGCTGCTCGGCGTAGGTTGCGGTGTCGGGCTGTCGGTGGGTGCCGGGGTCGGGTCGCTCGTGGGCGGCGGGGGCGGCTGCTCGCTCGGGGCGGGCTTCGGCTCCTGCGTGGGCAGGCTGGTGGGCTGGTCTGATGGGGCCGGGGTCGGCTCCTTCGTGGGGGCGCTCGTCGGAGTCTCCTGCGGCGTGGTCGGCTGCTGCGTCGGCTGCATGGTCGACGGCTGCGTGGTCGGCATCGCCACGCTGGTCACGGTGGGAACCGGCTTCGTGGTGGCGGTCGAGGTCGTCGTGGGCGCCGTGGTGGGTGACGACAGCCGGGTCGCCGATGCGGTCGGTACCGTCTGCGTCGGCTGGGGGGTGGCGGCGATGGGGGAAGGCGTGCTCGGCAGGGCTGACGCGTCCGGCTCGGCGGGGAACCCGCCAGTCGCGGTGGGGTCCGCGGTGGGGTACGGCAGCGCCGGGGGTCCGGCCGGTGGCAGGTCGTCCTCGATCGGCGTGTGTGAGGACGGTTCGCCTGCGGGGGTGGTCTTGTCCTGCCAGCCGAGCGCCATGGCGAGGGGCTTGGCCGCCTGGCCCACGGCGTCCTCGACGGCCAGCACGGCAGGCGCGCCGGCACCCGCGCCCACCGTGGCGATGGCGACGGTCGCGGCTGGTGCTGAGACGCCGGTGGCGGCCTGGACGGTGATGACGGCGCCGCTCATGAACTTCCCGACCGCCGTGGCGACGGGACCCGCGGCATGCGCGCTTCCGCTCCCGGCCGAGGCGGCTCCGAAGCTGGTCGCGCCGACGCCTCCCAGCGATTCCATGCCAGGCAGGGGCATGAGGGCGCCGTTGCTCATGAGCGCGGTCTGCACGGCCGTGGTGTAGCTGTCGACGACGGCGCGCACCGCGACGTAGGCGGGGATGGCGGCGGCGGCCGTCCCGGCGAGCCAGGTGCGAAGGCGTCGGAAGACGATGGACAGGCGGGCCGCAGAAGTGTGAGCCCTTCGCGCGTCTTGAGCTGCGGGGGCGAAGTCGAGGACGTTCCCGCTCGGGTCGCGCGCGTACTCCGCGACCGGCTGGTCGAGAAACGCCGCGCGGTGCTGCTCTTCGGCCGCAGCGTACATCTGGATGATGTTGTTGACGTGCTCGGCGGGCATGGTGTGCTCGTGGGCCCAGGTGCGGGACTTCTTCACGCGGACGCCGATACGGTCGAACGGCATCCGCTGAACCTTGGCCATCCGGTAGACCGCGAGGTCCTTCAGGTGCCGGTAGACCAGCATCCGCGAGTTGTGCTCCTCCATCTCGCGGTCTTCCGCTTGGCGGACGACTTCATAGAAGGCGAGACCCTCGTTCGGCTGAGGCTCGTTCTGGATTTGCTCGAGCGCTTCCTCATACAGATCAGCCGAAAGCTTCAGGAACAGCTCGCGACTTTCGGGGGAGAGATCCTCGATCAACAGGTAGCTCCGGACATGCGTGAACTGTCGGGGTACACGGGGAAGCGCGGTGGCATATGTCGGTTGCCACCTTGGAGTGCATGATCCTTGTGGTTTGCTGGGACTTCTGTCAACTGCTGAGAGCCAGGTTGCCTCTGGTGTGTACTCTTGGCTCCCAAATGGACGCATAGCGGTATCCGAAGGGAGGCTCAAGGGTGGCGACTCTGGCCGAGAGGCTGGCAGAGGCGTTGCAGGAAAGGGGGTATTCCGATCGCGGCGCAGCTCGGGAGTTACGTCGACGCGGAGCGTCGATCACGCACGCCTACATTGGGCAACTGCGCAAGGGCGACAAGACCAACCCGTCGCTGGAGCACCTGCAGGCGCTAGCCGATCTGCTCGGCACGAGCATCGACTGGCTGACCGGCCGGGACTCGGTCCCAGAGACGGAGGACGGCGAGGGCGAACGGCAGCAGCGTGAGGACGTACGGCGGGGCCTGGAGGAGCTCGGCGTGACGAACATCGCGCAGAGGATGAATGGCTTGTCACCGTTGTCGCTGTCTGCGGTTGCGCAGATGGTGGAGGCGATGCGCGCGGCCGAATCCCTTGACGAGGAAGACGATTTCGAGAACCTCTGACACGAACCTGACTGGAAGGGCGGGTAGTCTGTCCGGGCCCTGCCCCGGAAAGGTCATCTTGCGTGCCCTCCCCTGACCTGGTTGCCGCCTGTGAGGCTGCGCCTATCCCCCAGCCGTTCACGCTGGCCGAGTTCCTCCGGCGAATCCGTCGCTCGCGAGGACGGCCGCTCCACGTCCACCGGATGCCCGCCGAGGCATCCGGGGCGGTGACCGGGCTGTGGTTCGCCACCAGGAAGGCCGACCACCTGTTCTACGCGCCCGGCGCGGCCGGGGTCCTGCTGACCAACATCCTGTTACACGAGATCGCCCACATGCTGCTCGGCCACGGCGACGTCGGCGGCGACGCCGAACGTGCCCTGCGAATCCTGGTAGAGCCCATCGTTGAAGCCTTCGAGGCGCGGCGGTTCAAGGCGCGTGCCCGATACGACACGCTCGAGGAGCGGGAAGCCGAGAAGCTGGCCACGCTGCTGCTGGTGCGGGCGAGCGAACGCCGAGACGACGGTGACGACGAGGGTCTGCGGATGCTGAGCCGCACATTCGGATACGAGAGGTAGCCTCCCGAATGACCCTTGTCGATTGGATCGCGCTCATCCTGCTGTGGGGCGCCGCGATCTCCCGAATCCGCCCGGCCGTGACCTCCTACTCGCAGAGGATGCTGTGGGCGGCGTTCACAGGCCTGGCCTTATCCAGGGTGTTCACCGCTGCCCCGATCGTGGCCTGGCTTGACGCGACGACCGGCATGGAGGTGGCCACCCTGGCCCGCCACATCACCGGCCTCGCATCCGCGACCTGCCTCCTCGCCTACGTGGAGGTCATCACCCGCCGCGACCTTCCCTCTCGCGCCCGCTGGATCTGGCCCACCGCCCTCATTGTGATCAGCGTCCTGACCACCATGTTCATCCTGCGAGGCGGCCGAATCTACTGGGTGGACGGCGCCCACGCCCCCGCCGGCGGCACGTCGACCGCGGGCCGCGCCTACCTTGCCGTGTTCGACGGCTGGCTCATCATCTGCCTGGCCGCGGCCGGGGTGATGTTCGCCCGGTTCCTGCGGGTCGCGCCACCGCTCCTGCGCGTCGGCCTGGCCCTGTCCACGATGGGCATGGCGGCCGGGGTCATCAACCGTGGCCAGGTGATGGTGGTGAACGTCGCCCACCTGATCAACTCGGACACCACGTGGGGGGAGTGGTCTGTGCTGGGCCGGACGAGCTTCCTGCTGTGCATCGTCGGTATCACGGCGGGAACCTCCATCCCGGCCTACCGGGCGCTGAAGGCTCGCATGCGGCTTGCCCGCGATCTGTCGGAGCTGCGGCCCCTATGGCAGGCGCTCGTCGACCAGTACCCCGGCATCTCGCTCGGTATGAAGGGCACCCTCGGCGCTCGCCGGGTACGGCGCGTCCTCGAAATCCGCGACGGCATGCTGTCTCTCACCTCCGTCGAGGAGCCGCCGGCCACAGAGGAGCCGCGCGAGGTGGCCGCGTGGGTCGCCGAGGCGCTGGCCGTCGCCCGTGCGGGTCGCGCCCCGGGTGTTCCTTCTGGGAAGATCCCTGGGCCCGATTTCGCCGGCGATGTGGAGATGGAGACGGTATGGCTGCGCGCGGTGGCGGCACAGTTCAAGCTGGAGAGAGCCGCGCAGCGCGTGCGGTGACGGAGGTGTTCGCACCCGCGCATCTGGTGATCGGGTTGCCGCTCGCGGTGGGCGCGATCTCGTCGGGCTGGGCGGGCCTCGGCTGGGGTGCGCTCGCGGCCGCCCTGTGCGGCGGCATCCCCGCGGGCGTGATCGCCCTGGGCGTGAAGTCCGGCAGGTTCGGGAACCGTCACATCACCACCAGGTCGGAGCGGCCGAAGCTGATCGCCGTGATCGTCGCCCTGGTGGTGGCGGCGCTCGTCCTGCTGGCCGTGTTGGGCGCCCCGATGGTGATGGTGGCGTGCGTCGCCATCATGCTGGCCACGCTCGCCGTGGTGGGCCCGATCACCCTCGTGTGGAAGATCTCGTTCCACACGGCGGTCGCGGCCGGCTCCGTGGTGATGCTCGCCAAGCTGCTGCCCGCCGTGCCGGTGTGGGTGCTCGGCGGGCTGGTGGTGGCGGCGATCGGGTGGTCGAGAGTAGCGATCAACGACCACACCGCGGCGCAGGTATCTGCGGGCGCGGTGGCGGGTGCAGCGGCTTCCTGGCTGACGCTCGCGGTGCTCCTATAGCTCGGCAGCAGTCGCTCATAGCTGCCCCCGGCGGCACGCCCAATCTGGTGTCCACAACATCGTACGGGAGTTCGATCGACTGAAGATGCTTGCGCCGTTCTCGGCGGGGAGCTCGCGCAAGACGTCGGCTTCCCCGCAACGCCAGTCTCTTCGGAGCAGGTGCCCCGCGGGTCCCGTTCGGGCGAACGCGTTCACCCTCTTGGGGCTGTCTGGCCCCGCCTCCGAGGTGGGCTCGGCGGGCGGCATGGCCATGGACCACGCGCCGCTCAAGGTCATGGAGAAGGTTTCGCGTTCAGAGCCTGCACGAGCTTTGCTGCGAGGTCAGAGGACCGAGGGCCGAAGGAAGTCGTCGGCTTCTTCGCCGACTACATCACCGAATACAGCCTTAGGATCGACAACCTATTAGCAGGTCCGAGCCTCCTGAGGGCGAATTGATACAGGTCAGAAGGTTATAGCTTCGGGCGCCCGTTCAGATGACAGGCCGCCCAACTACGGCGCTCACACTCTGTCGCTCCGCCGTACTAGCGTTGGATACGACGAAAGGGCCCCCAGCCGTGCCATCGGCTCGAAGCCCTTCTCGTCGCACTCAACACCGACCCCTGGAAGGAGGCCCGACGTGCTAAATGCCTGTACCTATCAACTCCAGGCTATCCATGCGCGTGGGGTGCCGCAACGGCGGCGCACTCCTTCCGGGGCCGGTCCGACCCGTATGGAGATTTCTTGCCCAACACGACCGACCAGTCCCCGCCTGCGACCCCGCCGCCCGGTGACGGCTTCTGGGTCTCCTCGAACGCCCTGCGGATCCTCGTCAAGGGCGCCATCGGGCTCGGCGTGGTGTATCTGGTCATCCGCGTGGGTGCCGATCCCGCGATCCTCGGCCCCATCCTGAGGTCCTTCAAGCTCTGACCTCATATCCCCCATCGTCTAGCGCTGGCGGCCGTCCTTCCAGGGCGGCCGCCAGCGGCATGTCACGGCCGGATGCCGAGTTCGCGTTCGAGCAATGCCGACGTCACGCGACCTGGCGAGGACATGAGCTTCTACGGGAAGGTGCCGCCGCTCACGGGGGGAATGCCGCCCTGACCGCTTACTGGAGCGGATGCTGCAGGAGCGGTGAAGCTGTTGGCGAGGTACTCCATCTCGTAGACCATGCGGAGCAACTGTTCGGTGAAGCTCAAGGTCATCTCGGCCCGGCTCCGGTCGGGCGTGGGCAGCTCGTGCGTCGCGTGGTTGCCGTGCTGGCGGATCATGTCCACCCACTTCTTCATCGGCGGAGTGATGTAGCCGAGGTTCTCCAGCGCCGTCAGGTACTGCACGAACGGCTTACCAGCTGGCTCGCCCTTATCCACGGCCACATACATAAGGATCTTGCGACACATGAGCTCGCACGACGTATAGCAGTTGGCGCCGGCCGCTTGCCGTGCCTCCGAATAGGCATCCGCTACCGCCTTCGGAAGTCCCTGGAGTTGCGATCCGGGCACGACGTTCGGGTACTGATAGCGGCGTTGGTTGACCACCATCCCCAGGTGGCATGTCGGGCACCGCAGCCAATGCACCCACGGAAAGCCGGTGGCATGCTCCGGCGCACTGGCGATCACAGCCGCGCCCACCTGGTCGCCACAGTTGCCGCATCTGATGCTCATGTGAGCTTCGGGGTCGGCCCTGTCCTTGTATTCGAAATGACGCACGTCTCCGTGCCCAGCGCCGTCGTACTGGTACACGATGAGCCTCCTTCAGCCTCAGCCGCGCGCCCCCAGTGAACGCGAAGCCTTAAATCGTCCCACGACCTTGAACACGCCATCCCCCACGTTGCACGGATTGAGGGGATTCGTGGTTACGCACCTGCTCACCCAGCGCCTGCCCCATTGTGGGCGCCCTCCTCGAGGAGCAGACCTTCGTCCGTAAGGACGAGATCACGGCCGCCGTTCGCGTGGGTGGTTTTATCCACGCAGCCGGTGACGAGCAGCCCGCGGTGGGCCTGGAGCTCGCGAGTGGCGGCCGCCGTGGCGGGCCCGTACCGGCCGTCGACGGTGACCGTGTAGCCGAGCTGACTGAGGCGGGCCTGCCAGGCTTCGACGTCAGGACCGCGCATGACCTGCCTGCCCTTCACGTAGACGAGGGGCCGCGACCAGGTAGCGGGTGCGCTGGTGGCCATGGTGGAGGGTTCTCCCATCGGTTCGTGCGGTCGAGGAGGTTAGAAGCCAGCGCGCCAGGTGTTCGGGCCGACGATCCCGTCCGGGACCTCACCCGCGGCACGCTGAAGGACGATGGTCGCGGCGCGCGTCATCTTGCCGAACTTGCCGTCGACGTCGATCGTGTAGCCGCGCTTGCGCAGCATGCGCTGCCACTGGGCGACGTCAGCGCCGCTCATGAGCGCGTCGGGCTTGTAGGCCAGGTACCGGCCTGGCCACGCGGACTGCTTTCCCGTGGACGGCGGCTTGGCGGGTGGTTTCGGTGTCTGGCCGCCCGGCGTGCCGGGGCCGGCACCGCCTCCTGGGCGGGGTGCGCCGTCCTTCACCCAGTCGTAGAGGGGCTTTCCGGGGCAGCTGGTGGAGAAGCCGTCGCGGTGGCCGCGGATCTCGTTGCCTGCGCGGCCGTGGGCACGCAGGTAGTCGATGGCGTCGCGGATACCGTGCAGGAGGCCGGGGTTGGGCTGGGTGAAGCCGGAGGAGCCGACGAGGGCGAGCACACTGTAGTGCTGGCTGTTGAGTCCGGCGCCGTTGGCTGCGGTCAGTTTGTGGGGGCCGCGTCCTTCGAACACCTTGCGGTGCGGGCAGGCGGCCATGCTGTAGGCGAGGTCCATCCAGCCGTTGCCGTCCATGTGGTGGTTCTGAAATCCCTGGACGAGCCGCACGCAGATGGCGTGGTCGTGGACGATCGAGGCGGGGACGACGCCGCCGGTGTAGTGGACCTTGGCGCCTCGGGTGGAGTTGATCGGGGTGTAAGCGCCCTTGGGGCGGCGGGCGTTCCACTCGTTGCGGGTGATCAGGTCGATGGCCATGCAGTCCCTCCCGTGCCGCTCCAGGTCGGTCGGGAGGATGCCGGGTTCGGGGGTTAGTGTCGCCTCGGACGCGGCGGCGGTGGTCTGGGCGGGACCTTCGCGGGGATCGCGGTCATGCGTTTCGCTGGCGATGATGCCCGAGCGCAGATCCGTAAGGCGCAGCCCCTGACGCCCTCGGTGGAGAGCGTCAGGGGCTAGGTGTGCCGTATCTGCGCCCCGGCCGGCCAGACGAGCCCGGTCCTCGCGTCTCTCGTCGCTTTGACGCGCGGTGAGGCTGTGCTGGCGGCCGTTCCCACGACAGGGACACGGCGTCTGACGGACTGTAGTGGATCGCTACGCGCTGAAGCCAGCAGCGGGGCCGGGGGCACGCTGGCCGGAGTGCCGGTCGCCGTGGCCACGAAACAGATCAGCGCCCGCCATACCTGGCGGGCGCTGTGGTGCTCCTCGGTGTGGCTATCGCCTGGCGGCGAAGTCGGCCTTGGAGGTGAGGGGCGCGGTACCCACGACGGTCAGGCCGCGCTCGCGGGCGAGGGTCTCCAGGTCGGCGAGGCCCTTCGCGGTGTAGACGTGGCCGATCGTCTCATAGTGCCCGTGGGTGTTGGTGGCGATGAGTACCCACTTGCCGCCTCCCTCCCCCGGCGCGGGGGCGGCCTCCGCGACGGCGGGCGACTGGGCGGGGAGCAGGTCGGCGGGGCATCCGAGTGCGGCGGCGTGCGGGGCGCACAGGCCGTACCGCCAAGGCCCTGCGGGTGTGGTCTCGTTGACGGCGGCGATGACCGAGTCGCTGGTGCACGCGGTGGGGGTGGTGCGACTGCACTGCCAGCCGCCGCGCTCGTAGGGGCGGAGTGGGGCGAAGCGGGTGATGGTGGTCATGGTCAGGCTCCGATCCGGGCGCGCTTGATGTCGATGACGGTTCTGCAGGAGCAGCACATGTAGAGGCCGTCCCGGTCGGTGCCGGGGGGCAGGGTGATCGTGGGGTCGTTGGGGGCGTACTCGAAGCCGGAGCCCTCGGGGGTGTTGTTGCACGGCCCGGCGCACTTCAGGGCGTCCCACTGATCGATGACCACGGTGGGGTAGGCGCGCCGCTCGCTGATCTCGTGGACGCGTGTGGGGATGACGATCTCGGGGGTGCTCATGGTGGTCTTTCGGAGGAGTTCGGAGGGTTGGTGTGGGCCCCCGCCCGGTGTGGGCGGGGGTGGGGTGGTTCAGAGGCGGCGCATGGTGTCGACGAAGTCGGTGGCGGTGGGCGCGTTCGTCTTGCCGCTGGTGATCTCCAGGACGTGCAGGGTGTTCATTCGCGCCCGGTGGCGGGCCAGGCTCTCCAACTGGACGACGTTGGCGAACCGCCAGGAGTCGGGCAGGTCGTCGGCGCGGACGAGTTCGCCGATGATGGGCGCGTCGTCGGGCTGCTGTGTAGAGCAGAAGGGGTGGCAGTCCTCGCTCTCCTGGGCTCCGCAGTCCGCGCAGCCCGCCAGGTCGGGGTAGGCGTCGGCGTAGCGGGTGCGGGCGGTGTCGAGGATGTGGGTGAAGCGGGGGTTGTTGTCGCCGTAGGCGGGGGTGGTGAGCCAGGCGCGCAGGCTGCTGACCGACACCATGGGGGTGAGGTGGGCAGGGAATCCGGCGGCGATGGCGGTGGCCACGATGCTGGTGTCGGTGAGGTAGTCGAGCCAGGCGCGGGCGATGCGGCCGAGCTCCTTGATCTCGGGCAGTTCGTGGCCGGTGGGGAGTCCGGCGAGGGTTGCGCCGGTGAGGTAGGCGTCGCGGGCGTCGCGGAGGTACTTGGCCAGCATGGGGTAGCGGGCGGCGACCATGGGGACGACTTCGGCCTTGGCCTGGTATTCGCGGCCGTTGGAGACGGCGGCGGCGATCTTGTTGAGGGTGCTGGTCATGGGGGTCTCCTGGGGCTGGTTGGTGGTGGTGGAGGGGACCGCAACCCCTCCGCCTCACGCTTTAAACTGTAGGGGTTATTTACTTGATTGGCAAGTGGGGTGGGGATCTTCATCCCTGCCCGCGCCACCCGTGAGCGGTGCGGGCGCGAGGGCTACTCGGGGCAGTGGGGGCAGATCTCCGGCTCGTAGCCCTCGGGGCTGAGGTAGACGTTCACGCCCGCCTCGGCGCAGACGAACGCGACGGGGTCGGCCTGGCAGCAGCCGGTGTAGGCGCTCCCGGCGAGGTTCTCGTGGAGGGCCGGGTGGCGTAGGCCGCAGGTGGGACAAGCGGGGTCGGCGTGGGGTGTGAACGGGGGCTCACAGCGGCGCACGCGTGCCGGGAGGGTGGGGGCCTGGGGCAGGGCGAGGGTCACCGGGGGTCCTTGTTGGAGAGGGTTCCTGGGGCTTGTGATGGCGCGGGGCGGGCGGCCCGCATGCTGCCCGCCTCGCGCGTTTGCGGCTAACGGCCGCCGCAGTCCTCACAGACGGCGATCTCCTCGCCGGAGGCGTAGGTGGTCGGCTGGTCGGTGACCTTGGCCTGGCACACCTCGCAGAGGCGGACGTCGCCGGTGGCGATCGCTTCGTCGATCAGGTCGAGGAGTTCACCCTGGGTGGTGATGGCGGCGTACCACCATCCCCGGTCGGTGAGCAGGTCGGCGGCGAGTTGGACGGCGTGGCCGGTCAGGGTGGCCGCGATGCCGGTCGGCTCGATCGCGAGGGTGGTCATGTGCGCCTCCTGGGTGTTTGGGCTGGGGGACCGCAACCCCCTGCCTCACACTTAAAAGTGTAGGGGATGTTTATTCTTATGTCCACCCAAGGTGTTGATCTCCCGCTGGAGGCTGGCCAGCCACTTCCCGATCCTTCGCTGAGCTGGGAAAACGAGGACTTCTAGATCTCCTGCGACGGTCCGCTCCACCCGATTGCCAAGATGGTAAACATGCCCTACAGTTTTAAGTGTGAACGGAGGGGTTGCGGTCCCCTCCGCCACCCAACCCAGGAAGGACCAACATGGTCTCCATCAGGGCATACGCCCTCACGGGCATCGTCGCCCTCGCGGCACTGCTCACCCCCGCCACCGCCCACGCGAGCAACGGCGGCAGCATCACCAGCCCGACCGGCGGCGACACCGTCAAGGCCGGGACGGCGGTCACCATCACCGGCGACGTCGCCAACGTGTGCGACGCACGCATCACCGTCACCCCGCCCACCGGCGGCAAGGTAACCGTCGCGACGGCCCCCGCTGACCCGACATGCCAGCCCGCCAGCCTGGCGGGCACCTACACGCCCACCACGCCGGGCAGCTACACCCTGACCCTCGCGGCAGGCAAGGGCGCGGAGATCGACACGGTGACCTTCACGGCCACCGCGCCGCCCTCCCCCACCCCTTCGCCCACCAGCGCGCCCGTGGAGTCCTCCGCGCCGCCCACGGACACCCCCGCCACGAGTACGCCGGATCCTACGGACACGCCGAGCAGCCAGCCGAGCGTCACCACCACGGTCAGGATTCCGATCAAGAAGACTGCGCCGAAGGCGTCGGCCACCCCGACCGCCAAGCCCGTCAAGGCCGTGCCTGCCCCCACGGTCACGGTGACCGCCACCGCGCCCGCTCCGGCCATTGTGGTCGCCCCTCCCGCCCAGGCCCCGGTGTCGGCCGCGCCGACGATCGAGCCGGACACGGAGCTGAGCATGGAGCCGGTTGAGCCGGTGGTCGCGCCCGTGGCGAGCGCCTCGCCGACCAGCTCGGCGGGCGCGCCGATCGACCCGGTCGCGATGACCACGGTCGGCGACGTGAGCGGCATGGGCGTGGCGTTCAGCGCGATCGGCAACGTGGTGCTGCCGATCGCCGGGATTCTCGCCCTGGCGTACGCCTGGATGGCTCGCCGCCCGGCGGGCCGCCACGGCGACAAGGAGTAGCCCCTGCTGGTGCCCCGGCTACGGCCGGGGCGCCCCCTCCGCTCCCGAGGTTGGGGCGCGCCGAGGTGAGGGCATGTCCCGTGGATTCGCCCTGGTCACAGCCAGGCTCAGGGCGCGGTGAGCGTCCACCCCAGCGTTGTCGATCCCACCCACTTGCCAGGAAAGTAAACAGCCCCTACACTTTTAAGTGTGAAACAGGGGGTTGCGGTCCCCCAGCCCCGGAAAGCCCCAGGAGGTACAAATGATCACCAGCAGGAACCTGGCCCAGCAGCTCGCCGAAGACCTGCACGTCGCGGTCGCCCTCGGCGAGTACACCGTCGAGAACGCACTCCGCGCCCTCGACATCCTCACCGCCTTCGGCGACGTCGAGCAGCTCCACATCTACCGGGCCGCCGACCCCATGGGCCAGGCCAACTCCTGGACCCGCCTCCAGGACGGCACCATCCGCCCCGAGTGGGGCAACGCCCGCAAGATCTGGAACCACCAGCACGGCCCTCAGAAGGGCGTGAAGGTCCTCCCGGACCTGATCAACACCTGGGGCTACGAGATCGCCCACTTCGCCCAGTAGGACGCTCCACTGCCCGCCCCGCCCCGGGGCGGGCCCCTCTCCCTTCACGAGAAAGCAACCCTTCTATGAGCATCTCGACCCGCACCGATATCGCCGAGTACACGGTCACTGTCACCGTCCGCGACGTCGCCGCCCTGACCGACTACGCCAGCAAGACGTTCGTCCCGGATCAGGTCGAAGTCCGCTGGATGCGGCGGCAGGAAGAGCAGTGGCGGCGCTGGATCACGGTCTCCGGCCCGCTGCTGCGGAAGGACGGCAGCACCGGCGTCCGCCGTACCGAGCGCTGCCACACCCCCACCACCCGCGAAGAGTGGTGGCTGCCCGCCGAGTACCAGGAGCTGGCCGACTCCACCCGGCCCGACCACTTCCCCCTCCCCGCCTGACCGCGCCCTCCTCGGGCGCGGCCGTCCGTACCGGCCGCGCCCCGCCCCCGACAGGAAGACCCGTGAACCTCACCGCGACCCTCTCCGTGCCCATCACCCTGCCGGACGGCCAGCGCCTCGCCCCGCACACCAACCTGCCCGGCCCCGGCAGCACTCTCGGCAACCTCCCCACCCCGATCCTCACCGGCCGCCTGATCCCCATCCACGCCGGTGCCCTGTCCTGCCTCCCCGACGCCGACCCCTTCACCGCCGTGGTCCTCGACCGGAGCGGCCCCTTCCAGACCGAGGCGTACGCCGCCGTCGCCCCCATCGCGGGCATGCCGTTCCTGTCGCTGCGCTGGGACGCCGACGAGCAGCAGGTGGCCGACGTCGCATGCTGGGAACACGGCTACGAGGCCGCCCGCGCAGCCGGATACCTGGCCGTCTGGCGCGGCGCCGAGAGCCAAGTCCACGTTGGGCTCCGCTGGTACGGCAGGGGCGCCCGCCGAGTCATCGGCCCGCGCTGGGGCGGCATCGTCACCCGCACCGGTGGCCGCTGCGTCGTCTACACCGACCACCAGGACGAGCCCATCGGGACCGCCCAGGGCTTCCTCAGCGGCGCACGCAAGCTTGCCCGCCACCACGGCCACCCCTCCCGGTCCGTGGTCATCGAGACACCTACTGACCCTTCCCCGCTTGGGCGCGGCCCGCACCGCACGGGCCGCGCCCCTCCCCCTGAAACGGACCTTCTGATGGACTACCGCATCGACCCCACCCTGACCCCCGACCAGTTCCGCGCGGCCTATCGCCGCGCCGAGCAGGCTGACCGCCTCGGCTGGACCATCCAGCAGGCCCACGCCATCCGGCTCGCGGCCGCCGGCGACTTGCACCGCGACGCGCGCGGCTACTACCAGACCGGTGTTCGCGCCCCGCGCGGCCGAGCAGTCGCCCGCGACCGTATCCGCGCCCTGGCCGCCGCCGGGTTCCTCACCGAGTCAGAGACGGGCGTCACCTTGACCGGCGACGGGAAGGCCGCGCTGGCTGTGTGGGAGGAGTTCCACCCCGTCCCGGCCGTCGAGGAGGCCGAGCCGGTCGCGCCGCTGTACGGCGGGCAGGAAGCACGCCGCCGCCGCCAGGCATGGGAGGCGGCCATGGCGCGCCACCAGGCCGATCTCAAGGCGCGTACGGAGGCGACGCTGGCGCGGCTGGAAGCGTCGGAGAAGGCCGAGCGTGAGCGACGGCAGCAGCGGTACGCGAGCAGTTTCGTGAGCGTGTGGGACGCGATCAACGGGCCCGCCCCGGCCTACACCTACGAGAGCGACGGGACGGTTACCCTCGACGGGGTCGACGTCACCCGGTACGACGCGGACACCACGAGCGAGGCCTCGCCCGCCGAGGTTGCCCCGGTCGCCCCGCACACCGCCCCGCGCCGCCTGTTCCCCCGCACGGCCCGCCATACCGCTCGCCGCACGGCCGTGGCACAGCGCGGGCCCGCCCGCCGCACTGGCCGTCCGGCTGCCCTACGCCTCGACCGCGCCAGGCACGGCCGCCCGCCCCACTCGACCTTGACCCACTGACCCGACAGTGTGCGGGCCGAACCGCTCGGCCCGCACCCCCGCCCCCTTCGACCAGCCCCAGGAAAAGGACCCGCAGCCGTGAAGCACTCCACCCTCGCCCACCTCCTGGCCGCCAGGCAGCTCGACGACCACGACCACGAGCATCACGCCCACATCGGCGCAGGCAGCCAGACCATCAAGATCTGCCTGTGGTCGAGCAGCCAGCGGCCCGAGCTGGCCCGCGCGTACTTCGACGCCATCGCGCCGCATCTCGAGCAAGGATGGAGCCTTGACGTGGCCGCCACGTTCGGCCGACCGGTCGTCAGGTCGTTCACGATCTGGCGGGGCCCGGCGCAGGGGGAGCCCGAGCCGGTCAAGGCGCAGGACGCGCCGCTGCCAACACCGTCAGGCTGCCGTCACTGCGGCTTGGAAAAGCGCGACCACATGGGCCGATGGAAGTCAGGCGCGGGCTGGCACGGCTGGGTGGAGCCCACCGACGAGCAGCGCAAGGCGCGCATGCTCGACCGGCGCGCACGCCGCGCCGCCCGCCAGTAGGCCCGCTGTACGGCGAAGGCCCGAACCCACGAGTCTCGGGCCTTTCCTGCGTTTCCGGGCGGATCCCCCGCGGCTCACCCTACGATGGCCGCATTCCACCAAGAACGCGCAAGGAGCCAGCCGGAGGAGAGGGGGCAAAGAGCCGGAGGGAATCCGGACGCAACCCCTTCCGACCGTTCCTTGACTTGTGTGGAATCTCCATGACTTCTGATCGTGTTGTCCTGGTCGCGCTCGCCGTAGTGGCCGCCATCAGCATCGCAACTGCCCTCCTCCTCGCGGACGGCTCAACGTGGCCGGCCGCGCTCCTCGGCGGGCTCGCCGCCGGCGGCGCCACCCTGTGGGGGATGCTCGGCTGGCTCAGCAGCAGCCCATGACCCGGCTCGCTCCTCCCTGACTCCCGGTAGGTGGTAGGTGCGCACGCTCCCGTCGTAGGTGCGCACCTCCACCTCGAGCCCCAGGCGGGCCTCCAGCTCCGCAACGCGCGCCTCCACCCGACTGACGCGCTCCAGCGCCTCAGAGAGCAGCTTCTCGGCACGCTGCGGGACGGTGAACGGCTGCGCCCGATCAGCGACCGGAGCCGACAACCAAGGGTGCGTCTGCGTGAAGCGGCCCCCCATCAGCCTCCCGCCGTCACCGCCCGTACCCGAAACCGGGTCTACGTCTCCAGAATCCCCCGCCCCATACCTACTCACCGTCACCACCCGCCGATGCAGCCGCCGCCTGCTCGGCCTCGGCCGCCCGACGCTCCTTCGCCTTACGCACCCGCTCCAGCACGCTCTCCACCACCCCGTCCTGATGCGACAGCTCCACCGGCCGCCCCTCCGGCCCCGAAATCTCGTACGCCTTCACCGGCCTCCACTCCGGGTCCATCCGAGACATCAGCTCCAACGCCACCTTCCCGTTCGGCGGCGTCACCTGCGTCTCCTCCGTCCCGTCCGGCCGGACCGCCCGCTTGATCTCCACCCCGCCCACCGCATCCTGGTACGCCGCGTTGAACAGCTCCCCGATCACCTTCGTACGCGCGCGCGTACACCTGTCGGAGAAGTCGGAGAACAGCTCGGGGGCGTCGTCGGCTTCTCCTTGGGCGAGCCAGTCGTGGAGGGTGGCTCGGTTTACGCCTACGAGGGCTGCGGTTCGGCGTACGGAGTTGCCTGCTTCGAAGGCTTCGACGATCTTGTCGGCGAGGTCGGGGGTGAGTTTGGTTGGGCGTCCCACCGGGTCCTCCTGGTGCGTGTCGTGGTGGCTGGTGCCTTGGTGGTTAGGGGGTGGGGGTGCCGATGTTGCGGATGTAGTCGAGGACGGAGTTGCGGTAGACGGTGACGGCCTTCCCTACGCGGCGGCCCTGGAGTTCTTCCGAGTCGACGAGGGCGCGTACGCGCTGGGGGGAGAGGTCGAGGACGGTGGCCGCTTCGGTGGTGGTGAGGTCGTGGTTGGGGACGCGGCGGCGGAAGGCGTTGATGACGCGGGTGCGGTTGGCGTCGGTGTAGTAGCGGTGGGGTCCGCTGCCGGTGCGGAAGATACGGCCGTCTTCGTGGAGGGTGCGGACGGCGTAGCGGGCTTGGACGAAGGTGGTGTCGGGGGTGACGAGGTCGAGCACGGTGATGCCGTGGGCGCCGGTGGCGTCGATGCGCTGGTAGGTGCGTTCGGCGCAGGCGGTGATCTCTTCTTTGCTGCGGTAGGTGGTCTTCGTGTCGGTCTCGGGCTGTGCGTCGGGGGTGGCGGGGATGGTGCCGAAGATTGGGATGGTCGTCTCGGCGAGGAGGACGTCGCTGGTCTTCAGGTGGCGGGCCGCAGTGGTGATGCCGTCGAGGGTGACGGTGTCGGCCTGGGGGAGGAAGTCGGCGCCGGTGACGATGGCTCGCAGGCCCTGGGCGAAGTCGTCGGCGAGGTCGGAGAGGCGGGCGAACTCAGCGCGTGGGACGGCGATGGTGTCCTCGGCGGCGGCCGCGGCGGTCGTGGTGGGGGCGATGGTCATGGTCGTCTCTCTCCTGTTGCGGGGGCTAGTTGCTGTTGGGGGCCGGGCTCTGCTTGAGCCAGGCGTGGAGCTCGGTGTCGACGAGGGTTTCGAGCTCTCCGAGGGTGCGGCGCATCTCTCCGGTGAGGAAGACGCGGGCGGAGTCGGCGTCGACTCCGGTCTCCTGGACGATCTGCTGGACGAGGGCGGGCGCCTGGTCTTCGAGGAGCTGGCGGACGGTGTCGGGTCCGAGGTTGTGCCGGTGGGCGAGGCTGGCCAGGGCCTTGCGGCGGCCGTCGAGGGCGGCGCGGAGGCTGCGGGTGGAGAGGCTGGCGGGTTCGGGGTTGGGGTTGTGCCAGGTGGCCGCGTTGTTGTCGGTCTCGCGGACGGTGACGGTGTGGACGTGGACGTCGCGGCGGGTGGTGGCGGCGTCGAGCCAGGTGTGGGCGTGGTGGGCGAGCAGCTGCGCGACGCCCTCGACGGAAGGCCATGCGATGTCGGGGAAGTCGCGGCCGAAGATGAACAGGCGCTGGCCGCGCTCGTCGAAGGCCTTGGCGAGGGGCGAAGGGGCGAAGTTGTCGGTGTCCCAGTGTTCGGTGGTTGGGCGGAGGAGGGGGACGAGGTTGTCTCCGGTGCCGAGCATGAGGGAGTGGTCGAGCCGGGTGTCGATCCACTGGATCATCTGCTTCTTGAAGGCGCCGAACTCGACGAGGACGCCGTCCTTGTCGAGGGAGGGGCCGGCGATGGTGATGGAGACGCGCCAGGTGTGGCCGTGCAGGCTGGAGCATTTGCCGGCGAGGTGGGGGAGCGAGTGGGCGGCGTGGAAGGTGTGGTCGACGGTCTGGGTGTACACGGCCTGGTGGAGTCCCTCTGTGGGTGGTTCGGTGTCGGGCGCGGGGAGTGTGACAGGTTGCGCGGTTAGCGTCTTGTCCGGCTCGTGTAGGGCTGTGGCGGCCGGTGGGGGTGCGCGGTCGGGCGTTGGTCGCGTAGGAAGGCGCCGTCTGCGCTGTCGAGGAGGGTGCGCAGGGTGTAGAGGGCGGCGAGCGTCCAGGCGAGGACGGCGAGCAGGACATTGCCGGTGGTGAGGGCGGCCCACACGAGCACGGCGATAGTGAGGATTCGGCTGGCCTGTCCGGCGAGGGCGAGGGCGGCGCGGCCGCGGGTGTCGGCGTCGTTCTGGTTCATGCGCCCGGCCCTGCGGCGTCGGCGTAGCAGCTGCCGAGGCCGAGCGCGACCGGTGCGGGGGGCTGTGCCTGGCTCTTGCCGATGCGGGTCATGATCTGCATGAGGTCGGCGAAGCCGGGCCGCGGTGTCGGCGCGGCGGCGGGCGGGGCGAACCAGTCGCGCGGCTTGGCGGGCGCGGGGAGGGTCGGGGCGGCGGGGCATGGGAACGCGACGGTGGTGGCGCGCTGTTCGTGCAGCTCGGCGACCAACCGGTCATAGATCGGCGTGTTCATGCGCCGATGGGTAGCAGGTCGTTTCGTTAGCGTCGCGTCGCCCTGATCAGAGGGGGGCGGTGGGCTACTCGGCGGTGGTCTTGCGGGGGCGGCCGCGGCCCTTCGTCTGTCCTTCGTGGTGGGAGTTGACGGTGCAGCCGCAGGGGAGCGCGACGTCGTCGGGGTCGCAGTCTGGGTCGGGGTTGATGCGGCGGCCCTTGCACTCGTCGTGGTTGCCGGTGGCGCACGCGAAGGACCAGGTTTCGAGGACTTCTCTCGGCTGTCCGGGCGGCGGGACGATGGAGGCGTTCGCGGAGACCATGGGACCAGGATCGCATGAGAGCGCACATAAGCTGCTATGCGAACCCGTGTTCGATTATTTCGAGTCGACGTTATGAGTACCAACTATGGCTAGCAATAAAATCACCGATTTCTTTTGCGTAGTCAGATGTCGATATCTTCAGGCAACGCTTTAACGGATTAAACAATGTCGGCGGCGCTACGAATCGCGCTACCAAAACGCACAACGACACGGATTAAGGAACTGTAGAGAACCTGGAGAAACTCCAGAACCTCTAGAGCCTGGAGACCGTACAGAGCATGGAGACAATGGAGAGCATGCTAACCGCGCAGGCAGTGGAGCCACTGGAGACAGTGGAGAGCACGCTATCCGGAGGGGGAACGCGCAACTGCGCGGAAGGTCATGCTGGTCAGCAGGCTTTCTTCTCGGAAGGCTCCGCGTCTTTGAGAGATTTAGTTGCGGGCGCGGTCGCAGCGGCTACGATTAACCGCAACAGAAGGGGCCCGGTCTGCTGGCAGGCAGACCGGGCCCCACAGGTACAGCCCATCAGGCTGTTACGCCTCGCAGGCTAAGCGCCGGTACGAAACGCAATTGACACGTATTAGTGTAGCGCTTCGCTTGCAGCGTCTTCCTGGTCATGGGCATGTTCATCCCGGAGGAAGCCATGGAGTCCTGCAAGATTTCGATCAACCTCGACGTGCCGAGGCATGTTCAGCGCCTGGTGTGGATCGTGATGGTCATCGTGATCGCGGTCGTCGTGCTCGTACGGCACGGCGCCACCTTCGCCATGAGCATCTAGCTTCACCGGCGAGGCGGCCGCACTGCGGGCGTCTCGCCGAGCATGCCGGTCTGGCCAGGCACGTCAGGGCGGCCGCCCGGTTGTGCAGGGCGGCCGCCTTTACAGTGTCTATCTGTCTTGTGTCCTTCTACGCCGGATCAGGCGTCTTGTCTGATGGTTGCTCGCTCTCCTCCATGGTGGTGAAGAGGTCGGCCTGTCCGGTCACCTCCCGGTGCGTGCGGGGGACCTGGACGCGCAGGCGGCCGCCGCGGCGGTGCTGGCGCTGCCCGCGCCGGCACTTGTCGCCCTTGCGGTGGAGCAGGGACTTGTTCGCCCAGATGCGGCGGCCGCACCCTCTGCAACGCGACCAGGGGCGGCGGGCGGGTTCCTCTTCGGCCGAGACGGTTTGGTCGAGGAGGAGGAAGTCGTCGGTCACTCGCCGCCGCCAGCGAGCTCGGTGTCCTCGCACCCTGGGAGGGGCTCGTTGATGCGGCGGGCCAGGGCCAGGGCAGCGGTCCAGTCGTGGCGGATCTGGCCGCAATCGTTGGCCACGACGCGGCGGCGGTCGGGCCCGGTGAGGGCGGTGCCTGCGTAGCGCTCGAACGCGCCATGGTCGTCCATGTCGTCGGCCGCGTGGTCCAGCCACTCCTCAATGAACTCGGCCATGGCGGGGCTGGTGAGGGTGATCCATGCGGCTACGCGCGCGTCGAGCATGCCGGTGAAGAAGTGCGCCTCGTACATGGCGTCTTCGTGGGTGTGGGTGAGCCGGTCGTGGGCGACGGCTGCCTCTCCGGTGGCGGTGTAGGCGGGGCCGGTCATCGGCCCCCATGGGCTGTCGGTGCTGACGGACGGCCGGGTCGGGTCGGGCTGCTTGTTGTGGACGAGGTACCAGGGGTCCCATTCGTCTGCGCGTCCGGTCATGGTGGCGGCACGGGCGGCGGCGGCTCGCTCGCGCCAGGTGGTGAGGGCGGCGCGGATCTCATCGGCCGGGGTAGGGGCGGGGCTCGGTGTGGTCACGGTGTCTCCAGGGTGAGGGCCGCCCGGCTCGCGGCCGGGCGGGGAGCGGCGTCTTCAGGTCGGGTTGGTTGTGCTCAGTCGCTGGTGGGCCTGACGAACTCAGCGACGTCGTTCCAGCGGTCGGAGACGGCCGTTAGGAGGCTGCGCTCCTCCTCCATGTCGGCCGTGTCGAGTGCCCACTGGTCGTGGTCGAGCAGGTCGTCGATCTCCCCGGCGATGAGCGCGTCCAGGGTGGTGGGGTCCAGCGCGTCGAGCTCCCACGAGCTGTAGCCGTGCTGCTCGATGTAGCCAGTCGCGCGGGAGTCGGTCAGCTTGGCCGGGTTCGGCGGCGGGTTGTACTGCTCGACCTGGTCCATGTTGAGGGCGATGCGGCTGATCTCGACGTTGGCCCCGAACAGCTCCAGGCGGTCGCGGATGTCGCGCGTCATGTCCACCCCGGACGGGTCGTGGTCTCCCAGGTGGAGGATGACCGGCTTGTGGCCAGCCCGGTTGTAGCGGATGAGCCGCTGCGCAGCCTGGTAGACCTCCGAGATGCTGGTGTAGCCGCGGCAGGAGAAGTAGTCGACGTCATATCGCTCGCACACTCCGGCGATGACTCCGACGAGGGCGTCTTTCTCGATCCACACCTCGACGCGGTGGGGCTGGTTGGCCCACCGCTGGGTGCGGTAGCTGTAGGCGACGGACGCGACGATGTGGCTCGGGTCGTTCCAGTGGGGCAGGCCGCGCAGGTTGCGGGTGCGGTCGACGATGTAGTCCCAGTCCATGTCGCCGGCAAGCCGGGCGGCGGTGACGATTTCGCCGAGCCGGTTGTACTGGCGCTGGTGGTTCTCCAGCCAGCCGCGGGCGACGAACTGGTAGTAGAGCTGTCGCAGCGTGAGGTCGAACCCCTGGCGCTGGTAGTCGGCGCAGATGGCGTTGGCCTTCTCGATGATGTCGAGGTGGGCGGTGGAGAAGTTCTTGGGGACGTAGCAGCGGCGGGCCATGCGGGCTCCTGGGGCGTGTTGGAGGGGGAGTTAGGCGGCTAGGAACAGGTCGAGTTGGTCGGGGGCGGCAGGCTGGACGGTCGTGGCCTGCTTGGCGGGTTGGGGGCGCTGCTGTGCGGCGCGGGCGGGGGTGGGGAACAGGTCGAGTTGGTCGGGCGTGTGGATCTCGCGCTTGGCTTCGGCGGCGGCCGTCTCGACGCGGTCGCGCCAGTCCAGGGCGAATACCTGGCAGTTGGCTTCGCTCTTGTGGCGGGTGGAGCCGCACACGGTGGGGGTGCGGCGGCCTGCGTACGACCACGCCATGCTGTCGGCGGTGGTGAGGTATCGGCCGTAGCGGCGGATACCGGCGAGCTTGACGCCGAAGCCGTGCAGGGGGAGGTCCAGTCCGGCGAGGGTGCGGAAGATGTCGCCGATCTCTTGCGTGGCTTGGCGGCGGCAGACGGAGCCGACGCCGACGATCGGGTAGTCCTTCGCGAGGCGGACGCCGTACTTCTCGTAGAGGGTGACGCAGGCCAGGTAGTCGTCCACGGTCCAGCCCTGGATGACGGGCATGATCGGGCATTCGGTGGCGTCGCTGTACTGCGGCCACAGCTCGGTCAGGCGCACGAAGTTCTCGACGGTGCGGCGCTGGTGCTCGGCCACGGTGAGGCCGGTCTTGGCGAGCATCCACGGCTCGCACATCCAGTCCTGCGGGGCTGCCCAATCCAGGTCGGTGATCTTGTTGTCGTATCGGGTCAGCGCGCGGATGTACTCCTCGGGCGTGGTGACGAACTGGTGGTAGAGGGACAGTTCGGTGAATGCGCCGGAGTCGATGGCGATGTGGCGTCGGGGGGCGGGCCATTCGGGCGGCTTGGGGAGGGTCTTGTACGCGGTGAGGACGCGGTGGGAGAGGAACAGGCTCACGCCGGGCGGGGCGGTGGTGATCCAGTTCGGGCGGTGAGTACCGAGGTAGAAGTGCAGGTCTGTCTCGTCGTCGCAGATCACGGGGCTGTTCCTCCCTTCCGGGGCGGGTGGGTGGGCGGCGTGGGCAGGCGCCGCCCGGGGGAGGTCAGGAGTCGTACTTGGCGGCGATCTTCTTGGCGGCCTCCAGCTCGTTGCGGAGCCGGGTGATCTCGCGGTCGTTGGCCAAGTAGATGGACATCCACAGGACGGCCATGCAGCCGAGCACGCTGGCGGTGATGTTGTCGTCCAGGAACTGCTTGATCGAGAACAGAGCGAGCAGGATGGCGGCGACGGAGAGGTAGGTCCTCATGGGGGTTCCTTCAGGTGGGAGGGGGTCAGGCTGAGATCTGCTGGCGGAGGGCGCCGCGTGCGACGTAGAGGGCGGCGCGGTCGGCGAGGGCCTGTACGAGCGGGGTGGAGGCGAGCCAGGAGAGCGGGTCGGCCATGATGGCGGCGGCCTCGTCCTCAGCGGAGCGGAACACCTCGTCGTAGGCCTGGCTGTGGAACGCCGGGAGGGGCACGTCGCGCAGGGCGTTGGCGGCGGCCCGCGTGATGCCCTCGTGGTGGCGCTCGATGTAGGTGAGGACGTTGCGGGCGTCGCGCGGCTCCATGCCCGCAACCTCGATCTTGTGGCCGTACTGGTCGGTCCAGGTGTTGCTCTCGTTGAGGCGGGCGTACCAGTTCATCCGGGTCATCGATGGTCCTTGTAGGTCAGGAGGCGTGGCGGGTGAGCGCTTGGGCGAGCGGAGTGGCGGAGATCCAGGCGCGCGGGTCGGGCACTGCGAGGTCGGCTTCCTGCAGCGGCGCGGGCCTGTTCGGGTCACTGGTGAGGGCGGCGGCCGGGTCGCCGAGGATGTGCCGGATCAGGTCGTTGGTGATCGTGGCGGCGTTGACGTCGAGCCAGGCGAGCGCCATGCACGTGTCGTAGAGGTCCAGGCTGGTGATGGGCTGGTCGCGGCCGTACGGGTCGTGCCATGTCTGGGTCTGGTGGAGGCGTGCCAGCCAGTCCATGGGCCGGATCGGTACGGGCGGCTCGGCGGCTCGCCGGGGGTGGATGGGCCACAGGACGTGGACGGCTTCCCCGTCCGTGAGGTCGTGGCCCCACACGCCGTAGTGGTGCTCACCGTCCGGGTCGTAGTAGCGGTGGTCCATGACGGGGTCGAGCGGCGCGTACATGGTGTCGTCCCCGAGGCCGTCAGTCGGGATCACGACCGGCAGGTTCGGGTCGAGCAGTTCGGCGTAGGTCAGGCTCGTGGCGAGCTGGGCGACCGTGGGGGCCTTGTGGATGTCGCGGGCGGTGACGTCGTCGGAGGGGTTGCGGGTGAGGGCGGCGACGGCCGGTCCGTCGCTCGGGTTGCGGGTGAGGCGGCCAACGGGGCAGACGTGGTCGTCGGACTCGACGGTCTGGAGGTGGCCGAAGCGGATGGTCGTGGCGAGCGGGCGTGCCCAAAGGTCGACGGGTGAGGACACCATGACAGGCAGGCAGGCGAACAGGTCATGGGCGAAGATCGCGGTCAGGGCAGCGCGCAGCAGAGCGACGGTGACGATCACGGGTTGTGCTCCAGCGTGGGGAGGGGCGGCCCCCGCCCGGGAGTAGGCGGGCGGGGACCGGAGGGGCGGCCGGGTTAGACGAGGGCGGCGTAAAGGCGGTCGGTATCGACGCCGACCTTGTGCGCGGCGGTGATGGCGGCCATGACGATCTCGGTGCGCCACTCGACCGTGAATGTCGTCTCGGCGATGCTGCCGTGCCGATATGTGTCCTGGCCGTCACGGATCTCGCCGGGGCCGAAGTCGCGCAGGGTGACGTCGCCGGAGCCCTCGTGGATCTCGACCTGGATGCCGTGGGCGCGGTAGACGCGGGTGAAGATCGCGTCGTAGGTGCCCATCTCCTCGGGGTCGACGCCGTGGTCGGTGAAGCCGAGGGCGGTCAGTTCGGCGGCGAGGTGACCGGCGTAGGGGCGCATGGGGTTGGTGCTCATTGGGGGTCCTTTCAGTCCTGGGGCTTGTCGGTGTGAGGTCGGGGCCGCATCCCCTCGCTCACACTTAGAACTGTAGGGGATATTTACTGTCCTGTCTAGTCGGGTGGGCCGATCCGGTGGAACATCGCCTCAAGCTCGGCCAACAGGTCGCCGTCCTCCCCCGGTTCGTCGACCAGGAGCGCCAGCACAGCGATGTCGCGCGGCGACAGACGGCAGCCGCGTTTGCCGGTGCGGGCAGCGACCGCGACCGGCCGCAGGATCGTGGTGAAGGTGTCCAGCCGCTGCGCGAGCCGACGCCGCTCCCGATCCCCCTCACGGCGTCCGACCCGGCTCCCCACCAGGAACGCCAGATAGGCGACCGCCATCAGCGGCAACGCCGCCACGACGAACACGCGCAGGCCCGCCTCCACGAGCTCGGCCCCGATCACGCCTGCTCCCAATGCCAGTCCAGGTAGTGCCGGTGCTGACCCGCACGGGCGGCCTGGCCGGTCGGGGCGGGCTGCCACTCGCCGAGCGTCTGGCATGGCCGCAGGAAGCAGCGCCATCGAGGCGCCGGGGCGGCGGTCTGCGTTCTGGTCTGGGTCATGGGCGGACGTGTACCGGAACGGCACGCTTACGTCCTTTCGGGCTGGTCAACGCGACGTAAGCCCGGTCCATCCCTACTGTCCCCCGCTGGGTCCCCAACCTGACACACCCTCGGCCGTTCGCGCCGCGGGTGCTGAGCGGCTTAGGGGGGACCCCGCATGGGTGCCGAGAACGTCTTTATCCCGCAGCAGGCCAGGCTGTGGCTCGCGCCGGTCGGCACTACCGCCCCGGACGGGCCGGCGCCTACCATGCCGGACGGCTGGTACGACGTCGGCCTGTTCACACCCGACTCCTACAACTGGAAGACCGACCCGAAGTTCGAGGAGACCAGGGCGCACCAGTCCAACTACGCCGTCCGTAGGTGGCAGACGGAGGACGCGGCCACGATCGAGGTCAACCTCCTGGAGTGGACGCTGAGCTCGTTTAGGGCGGTGTACGGCGGCGGCACGATCGAGAAGGTCACCCCCAGCGGGGGCGGCGCTGCCTACTACAAGTTCACGCCCCCCAGCATCGGCGGCAGGACCGAGGTCGCCGCCTGCATCGAGCTGGCGGACGGCACGCGCAAGCTGCGCCGGATGGTGCCGCGAGCCCAGCAGGTCGAGGGCGTCGAGCAGTCCTTCGAGAAGACCAGCGCCAGCACGCTGCCGCTGCGCATGTCGGTGCTCGGCGGCGACATCGGCGCCCCGTACTACGACATGATGAACGGCGAGTGGGCCGCGTTCGCGCCGCCCACCACGCCCCCGCCCACCCCGTAACTCGAGCACCCGGAGGGGCCCGCCGCACCATGGCGGGCCCCTCCTGCCATCTTCCAGAGGCCGGGACCGCAGAGGACTACATTGGCTGAGATGAAGGTGGTCAACCAGCTCGTCGCCGTCGAGACCGAGGCGGACGACGACGCCCCGTACCCGCTCGGCCGGCCAACCACGTTCACCTGGGAACGCCCAGGCGGGAAGCGCGTCTACAGGGTCCGCGAGATCCTCGGAAGCTGGGCCACCTCCCGCCTGTGGTGGACCGACAACCTGCCCCACGACGCGCCGCTCGACATCTGGCACTACCGGCTCGAAGCCCAGTCGCCGCAAGGCTCAGGCGTGCTCGTTCTCACCCTTGACGTGGCCCGCCAGGAGTGGCGGCTGACCGGTTTCGAGGACTGAGCTTCCCATACGGGAAGCCCTCCACCGGCCGGGGAGACGCAAGGCGAGAGTTGCTCTACCGTCCAGCCCCGATCAGCCACCTGACGATGGAGGACCACGGGGATGCATGACCTCGACCTGGACCTGGACGCCGCCCGAGCGGAGCGCGGCGCGGCGGCCGCCGACTACTTCCCGCTGAAGTTCCGTAAGAAGGTCATCTGCCAGCTGCCGACAGAGCTGCCGCTCGACGTCCTCGAACCTCTCACCAACGTCGCCGTCGACCTCGGCCTGATCTTCCGGACCGCGATCGACGCCGCCAAGGCGCAGTCGCCCGAGGCCGCCACCATGTCCGTGCTCGACATGGCGGTGGACCAGTTCATCACGAACAAGCACCTGCCCGACCAGCTCATGGTGGCCGCCAAGGACATGGCCAAGCGGCTGCTCGGCGATGACGGCTTCACCGCGTTCCTGGCCGCCCGACCCTCCATCCACGACGTGGTGGCGCTCATCAAGGGCCTCATGAGGATCTACCGGCTGCGCCTGGGGGAATCCTCGCCGTCCTCCGACTCCTCGAGCGGTGGGACGACCTCGACGCCGATCTCGCCCATCACTACCCCGGGTTCGACTCCCGAGGCGCTTGGCGCCGCCCCGGCGATCCCGGCTTCTTCGGAGTACGGCGGCTACTCGCCCGAGCTGATCGGCTCCCGGCCGACTCCCTGATCCGCCTGACGGCGGAGCAGCGGGCGGATCCGTGGCCGCGCGAGTACGAGATCCTCACGCAGATCCTGGAGGAGCTGGCGGTGCTGGCGGCCGAGCATCGCAGGCCGAAACCGCGGGATGTGAAGCGGCCGGGCTGGGTGACGGGTTCGAGCGGCGGGAAGACCGGCATGGATCGAGCGTTCGCGGTGATGCAGTCGACTGCGAATGTGATCACCTGAAGGCGAAGGGGCGGACACCACGACTGGTGTCCGCCCCTTCGCCTTCAACCCCGAGCCGGGGCCGCGCCCACCCGGTTGATCGGCGATGGGCGTTTCAGATGGGTGTGACCTGGAGGTAGGCGCCTGTGTTGACGCGCACTGTGCCGCCGGTGGAGCTCCATACGCAGTCGTCGACGTAGACGACGCCGCCGGCCGCGTGCCCGTCAGCCACTTCCATACCGATGTGCGCGTACAACTCGATCGTGTCAGCGGGCGCCACGGCCTCGATCGAGTAGTGCGTCCATGATCCGGCCGGGAGGGGGTGCAGGTCGCTCACGCCGTCGATGCGGTTGCCCTGCGCGTCGTACCACGAGAGGCTGACTCCCGCCCGAGGGTGGCCGGTGGGCGAGTACAGCCACGCTTCGAGCCTCCAGCTGATCCCGGGTTCGGTCCCGTTCCAGTCGAATAAGACCGCGCGTTCTTCGCTGAGCGCTGCGAGTTTCCCGGAACGCTCTCCTGCGTGGGCGAAGTCTGTGCTCGCCGTGTCCAGGTCTGCGCCGTTGATCTGCCAGTACAGGGTGTCGTCGTTCTCGAAGGTGGTCTCTCGGCGGAAGGTTCCCTTGCCTACCCACAGCGCGACGGTCCCGGGCTCGAGGGCGAGGAACATCGTGTCCAATCCGCCGATGCTTTCGGTGGCGGTCGTCCAGTCGTGCACGGTGGCGTCCCACAGGTCCCCGTAGAGGGTGCGGCTCCCCGGCGTGCCGTCCTGCAGGGTCACCACTTCCGTGGTGGCGAATACCGCTGCGGGCCCGGTGAAGCCGAGGTCGGTGATCAGGCCTCGGGTGGAGATGGTCTCGGTCAGCAGGTTGAGCCGGTGAAGGCCGGGCTGCACGGGGACGGCCAGGCCGGGCAGCGCGGCCCACGTGCCGGGCTGGCCGTGCACGAAGTCGTTGGCGAGCGTCTTGCGGAAAGCGGCGGAGAACCGGCCTTCCTGCCCCGCCGCAGTGAGCTGCCGCAAGGTCCCGTCCGGTGCCGGGAAGAGGGCGACTTCCCCGGCGGCGGGCGGCTCGGGCGGGCTGGCCAGGACAGGCAGTCGCGGCACGGACAGGTGACGGCCCATCAGGAGGTCACCACCATCCGCACCGCCCCGGCCGCGACCGCGATGTCTGCGCGGACGGCGATCGTGTTCGCGTCGATGGTCTTGGAGTCGAGGCGGACGTGCTCCTTGGTCGTGGCGTCGCGGAAGCTCGGCTCGGTGACGTCTTCGGTGCCGAGGCCGTGGACGACGTTGGCCCACACGCCGGGTGTGAGGGCGGGCAGCGCGGCCGCGAAGGAGCCGCCGACGCCGAGCGCGGCCCGTGCGGCGGCCGCGGTGGTGGCGCCGGTGCCGCCTTTGGCGATCGGCACCAGGCCCACGGTGATGCTGTCGGGGTTGACGGTGATCGAGGTGTCGGCGGCGACCACGTCGAGGTTGGCGCCGTTCTGGGCGAGGCCTGCGCCCGCCCCTCCGCCGCCACCACCGGCGAACTGTGCCCAGCTGATGGGGGTGGTGCCGGGGGTGATGGCGCCGTTGGTGGAGATCGCCCATCCGGTCTCGGCCAGCGTGGTGCCCTCGCTGACGAACACGAATGTGTTCGGCGCGAGCTGGTCGGTGGTGCGCGCCCACGCCCCCGCAGCCGCGGTGTAGAGGCCGTTGTCCGCGGCGTTGGTCTGGGCTTTGACGAGCACCCGGTCACCGGCCTGGAGGGTGACGCCGTCGATCGTCTGGAGGCCGGTCAGGGTGACGTTGGCGAGCGTGCCCGCTCGTACGGCGGGCTTCACGCTGATGCCGGCGGCGGCGGCCTGCACGTCGGCCAGGCGGGCGGCGTCGTTCGGACCCTGGGGCGCGCCGACGTTGATCCATCGGTAGCCGCCCGCGTTCAAGTCCGCGCCAGGGGTGGCGAACTGGTCGAGCCGGTTGGCGCGCACCTGCGCTTGGAAGTCGCTAATCGTGCTGGCGGGCTGGGTACCGGTGTGGTTGCTGCGGGAGAGCGGGTCGGTCGCGAGCTTGGACAGGCTGATGCCGGCCCCGGCGGCGATCTTCGCGTTCGTGACCGCGCCGTCCGCGACGTCGTCGAACGCCGTCCAAGAGCCGCCGCTGGTGCGCCACTTCGCGCGGCCGCTGGCGGTGTCGCCCCACAGCTCGAACGTGACTGGGGCGGCGGGTTCGGCACCCGATGACGGCAGCACCAGGCCGGTCGGCGGGATCTGGTTGAAGCGGTGCTGTGAGTACCAGTTCGGCATGACGGTCCCCCGGTTGGATCAGGTGAGGCGGAGCGTGCCGGCCATCGGCACAGCCCAGGTGACGCGCACGGTGTGCTCGTCGGGGTATGACGGGTCGCCCTCGATCCGCTGCCCGCCGCTGGTGAAGCACGTGATGTTCGGCTGGCGGGCGAGTGGGTGTGACGCCTCCCATACGTCGGCTGGTGCGGCGAACACGACGTCGTGTTCGTAGGCGCCGCCTTCGGGTCCTGGCGGGCCGGGCTCGCCGCGTGGGCCTGCTGGTCCTTGGATGCCGGGCAGGCGGACGTGTACGAGGGTGGGCCGGGTCTCGACGTGGATGAGGGTGCGCTGCTCGACGGTGGAGACGATCACGGGGGTGTGCAGGGTCACAGCGTCACCCCTGGCTTGACCGTGACCGGCCCTTCGATGAGCCGGTTGTCGTCGCCGCCCGGCGGGGTGAGGAGCAGGTCGTAGACGCCGCGATCCCAGGCGAAGGCGCGGGTGACGGCTGCAGGGAGGCGGAGCTGGAGGTGGCCCGCTGGCCCGTCGATGGTGATGCCGCCGCCCTGGTCACTGGTGAGCCGGTGCAGCAGGGTCTGCGAGCCGGGGCACGGCCGGATTTCCATGCGGGCGGTGTAGCCGGTCAGGTTCACGGTCCCGGCGTCGTCTGACAGGGCGAGCTCGTGCTCGAACGTGGCGCCCTGCTCGATGAGCAGGGCCAGGGATGCGGCAGTCACGGCCGGGATGGTGCCAGAGGGCTGGCGTTTATGTCCCTCCGCGCGACGTTAGCGCCGGTTTCCGCGACCCTCCCTCCGGCTTTTCGGGGGGTGGGGCGTGGACGAGCTGGGCGAAGGGATCGACGGCGGCCGGATCGATATCAAGGTCGTCGCTGATCTGTCAGAGGTCACTGAGGCGCGGCTGCAGCGCGAGGTGGACCGGCGGACGCGTGCGGTCAAGGCGAAGCTGCAGGCCGAGATTGACGCGCGACGGGTCCAGGCGGAGGCGTCGGCGGCGGCGCGGGTCGCCGAGCGGGAGACGCAGGTACGACTGCGGGCGACTGTTGATCGGGCCGGGCTGAGGCGCGATCTCGACGATGTCGGCCGCGGCGATGTGCGTGTCCGGGTCACGGCCGAGGTGGATCGTGGGCGGCTGCGCGACGACATGGACGCGGCGGCGCGGGACGCGGCCGCGACGGTGTCGGTGGGCGCCGACACCCGGCCCGCCGATGACGAGGTCGACCGGTTCCGTGGTGAGCAGCAGGACCAGCCGATCCGGCTTCCGTTCCAGATCGACATGCCGGACATGTCGCGGGTCGGCGACGTGCTGGCCAAGCTGGCGATCGCTCCCGCTGTCGCGGCCGGTGTGGGGTTCCTGGTGGGCACGGTCGGCCAGTTGACGGGTGGCCTGTTCGCTCTGGTCGCGGCCGCCGGGCAGGCAGGCGGGGCGCTGGCCGTACTCCCTGCTGCTGCCGGGGTGGCCGCGCAGGGCCTGGCTGGGCTGATGGTCGGGTTGACCGGTGTCGGCACAGCGTTGGGCGCGCTTTCGCAGGCCGACCAGGCAGCGGGCGCGTCAGCGGGGTCGGCGGCGGCGGCGCGTGAGGCGGCTGCGGCTCGGGTCGAGCAGGCGGCCGAGCGGATCAAGCAGGCTGAGCGTCGGGTGCGTGACACCCGCGAGGCGACCGTGGACGCCAACCGCGCGGTGCGAGACGCCGAGGAGCGGGTGCGGCAGGCGGTCGAGTCCGTTCAGGAGGCGCGGGAGAACTCCGGCAGGGTCGCCCAGGCGGTCTCGGACGCGGCCGCCAGGTCGTCGCAGCGGATCGCCGACGCCGAGCGCTCCTACGCCACGGCGGTGAAGGCGTCGCAACGCGCTCAGGAAGGTCTGAACGAGGCCCGCCGGGCGGCAAAGGAGCGACTCGAAGACTTGGCCCTGGCGGTCAAGGGCGGGGCGCTGGATGAGGAGTCGGCGCAGATCGGCATCGAGCGGGCCAAGGAGCGCCTGCAGAAGGTGATGGCCGACCCGTTCGCGTCCGACCTGGACAAACGCGAAGCGGATCTTGCGTTCCGGCAGGCGTTGCAGCGACTGGACGAGGTCAAGGAACGCAACGGCGACCTGAAGGAGGAGAAGGCCGACGCCGACGCCCGCGGCGTCGAGGGGTCCAAGGAGGTGCAGGCCGCTCAGGAGCAGCTCGCGGCCGCCCAGGAGCGGATCTTGGACGCGGAGCGCGCCATCGGTGAGGCGCGTAAGGAAGCCGCCCGGCAGGCCGAGGACGGGGCTCGCCGGATCGAGGCGGCCGACGAGGCGATCATCGAAGCCAAGCGGCGGGTGCGGGACGCCGAGGAGGCGTTGGAGCGGTCGCGCCGGTCTCGCCGCAACGCGGGAGAGGCGGCGCAGGACGCGCGCGCCGAGCTGGAGAAGGCGAAGAAGGAGCAGGCGGCCGCCAAGAAGGCCGCCGCTCAGCCCGTCTCCGGCGGGGGCGGCGGCGGCCGGGATCCGGTCGCTGAGGCGTTGGCCAAGCTGACGCCCTCGATGCGGGCGTTCGTGCTGTACCTGCACACCCAGGTGCGTCCGGCTCTCACCAGAATCCGGGAGGACACTCAGGAGGCGCTCGCGCCCGGCCTGCAGGCGGGCGTGCGGGCCGCGATGCCGGTGCTGGCCACGCTGCGCGGCAACCTCGCCATCACCGGCTCCACGCTCGGCGACATCGCCGAGGAGTTCGGCGAGTTCTTCGGCGGCAAGGCTTTCAACGCGGACCTGACGCAGATCATGGGCCGCAACAACCAGGCGCTCGGCCTGTTCGGCAAGGCCGGGGTGAGCGCTTTCAAGGGCCTCACCGACGTGTTCGTGGTGCTGTCGCCGTTCGTCGTCAAGTTCGCTGACCTCGTCGCGGACGGCGCCGACCGGTTCGCCGACCTGATGGGGGCCAACCGCGAGAGCGGCGCCATGGAGGACTTCTTCGAACGCGCGTGGGAGTCGGCGTCGAAGCTGTGGCGGATCGTCAAGAACGTCGCCTCCGGCTTGCTGTCGCTCGGCAAGGCGGCAGCCCCGTCCGGCGGCACCCTGCTGGAGGACCTGGCCCAAGGCGCGGAACAGTTCGCGAAGTGGGCGGCCGACCCGGCGACGCAGGAGAAGGCGCGCGCCTTCTTCGACGGGCTCATCCCGGTGATGCGGGAGCTGGGCGGGCTGCTGAAGGATCTGGGCGGGCTGGCCAAGACGTTCACCCTCGGCCTCGACCCCGGCACGCTGGAGGCGGTGCTCGGCGTCCTGCGCTGGATCGTCCAGGCGCTCGAGGGGCTGGCCGGCACGGAGGTCGGTGCGGCCCTGCTCACCATCGTCGGGCCGCTCGCCGCGCTGCTCCTGATCGTCGCCAAGTTCGCTGGGCTCGGCAACGCCATCAAGCTGCTCGGCCTGGCGGCGAAGGGCATCGGGCTGCTGGCCAAGGCGCCGCTCGGCGCCATCAAGGCCGGGATGGGCGCGGCCGACTTCGTCGGCGGGCTCGGCGGGCAGGGCAGAACCGGGAAGGACGGCGAGAAGACCGGGGCGTCTAAGGCGGGGGCGGCTGTCGCCGGCACTGCGGCCGCGCTCGCCGAAGGGTTCGGTTCCAAGCTCAAGGGCGTCCTGTCCAAGATCAACCTGTCCGGGGCGTTCCAGAAGATCAACCCGGCCAGCCTGATCGGCACGGTCACGTCGAAGATCAACCCGACGTCGTGGTTCTCGAAGATCAACCCGTCGAGCCTGGTCTCGCCCGGGAAGGGAGCGGCGGGCGCGGGCGCGAAGGTGGGCGGCGCGGTTGCCGCCGGTGCAGGCGCGGTCGCGGACTTCGCCAAGGACGGCGGCGCGAAGGTCGCCCAGTACGGCAAGGCCGCCGCGACGGCGGCCGCCGACGTCGGCAAGCTCGCGCTCGCCTACGGCTCGGTCGCCCTGCAGGCCGGTGCGGCGCAAACCAAGCAGCTGTTGGCGGCCACCGCGGCCGGTGTGGTGAAGGTGGCGACGGCGGCGTGGACGGGCGTGCAGTGGCTGCTCAACGCCGCCTTGAACGCGAACCCGATCGGGATCATCGTGCTGGCGATCGCTGCGCTCGTGGCGGGCGCCATCTGGGCCTACAACAACATCGAGTGGTTCCGCAACGGGGTGGACGCGGCATGGAAGGCCATCTCGACGGCGGTGCAGTGGGCGTGGAACAGCGTCATCAAACCTGCCCTGACGGCGCTGTGGGGCTACATCAAGAACACCCTGTGGCCGGTCCTGCAGCAGTTCTGGACGGCGCTGATCAAGCCGACGTGGGAAAACATCTCCAAGGCGATCAAGGCGGCGTGGGACGGCGTCATCAAGCCCGCCCTGTCCGCTTTGTGGGGGTTCATCAAGAACACGCTCGGTCCGGCCATGGCGTGGCTGTGGAACAACGCGATCAAGCCCGCGTGGGACGGCATCAGCAAGGCCATCGACTTCGCCTGGAACAAGCTCATCAAGCCGGGCCTGTCGGCGTTTTGGACGTTCATCACCAAGACGCTGCCGGACGGCTTCAAGTCGGGTGTCGCATTCATCGGCAAGATCTGGGACGGGCTGAAGGAGATCGCGAAGGCGCCGATCAAGTTCGTGGTCGAGACGATCTACAACAACGGCATCCGCGCCGCTTGGAACTGGATCGCCAAGAAGGTCGGCTTGGGCGAACTACCCAAGGTGAGTCTCGGCTTCGCGCGGGGCGGTATCGTGCCCGGCGGCTCCTACGGCGTGCTGCCTGGGTACGCGCCCGGCCGCGACACCATGCTCGCCGCAGTCTCGCCTGGAGAGGCGTGGCTGAGGCCGGAGGCGGCGCGCTGGCTCGGCGCCGGTTGGATCGGCGCTGTCAACGACTCCGCCCGCCGGGGCAGGCTGCCGCGCTTCGAGAAGGGCGGCACCGTCAAGAAGGGCAGCGGCGGCGACTCGTGGACCGAATGGTTCAAGAAGGGTGCCGCCTACCTGGCCGAGAAGACGCTGCAGCCGCTGAAGGCGCTCGCCGTCTCCGGCGCGGGCACGAAGACCGGCTGGCAGCAGATGGTCGGCCGGATCCCCGCCGGGCTGATCGACGGAGTCATCAGCTGGTTGCGCGCCAACGCCCCGGCCCCGAAGGCGCCCAGCAAGGGCGGCGGAAGCAAGCCCCGGACGGCGTACGCGATGGGCGGCATCGTCCCTGGCGGCTCCTACGGGGTGCTGCCTGGGTATGCGCCCGGCCGGGACACGATGCTCGCCGCGGTCTCCCCCGGTGAGGCGTGGCTGAGGCCGGAGGCTGCTCGCTGGCTCGGCTCGGGCTGGATCGGCGCCATCAACGACGCCGCTCGTCGGGGCCGGCTCGACCACTACGCCAACGGCGGCATCGTCGGCACCAGCTCGGCCGACCTGTACCGCGCCTCCCGGTCGGCGAGCCGGGCCCGGCCCGCCGATCAGCAGCAGGCCGGGAGCAGCAGCGGCAGCGCGACGGTGATCATCAACCCGCAGCCGGGCCAGGACGAGATCTCGATCGGCAACCAGGCCGCGCGCCGCCTAGGCGCTCTGATCAGGTAAAGGGGATCATCTTGGGAGTCATCAGCCAGGCCTACACCTTCGCGTCCTCGTCATCGACGACGACGAGTCTCACTTTCCCCGCAGCACAGGCCGGCCATCGCATCGTCGTGCTGGCCGCCGCGTTCAACACGCCCACGATGCTCACCTCCGGGTACGTCAAGCACGCGGCGGCGGACGGCTACGACCATGTCCACATCTATTCAAAGGTCGCGACCGGCGGCGAGACCCGCGTCGAGGTGTCTATGGGCACCGCCAGCGACGGCATGGTCCTTTTCTTGCAGGTCCGCGATGACTGCCGTGAGGTGCTGTTCGCGACCAGCGGCGATGCGTCCTCGGCGGCCACCACGATCAGCTGCACGCCGGTCAACGTGCCTGCCGGGATTGGGGTGGTGTTCGGCGTCTTCGAGCGGACCGGCAGGCTGTCTGTCACTCCCAATTGGTGGGAGCCGACCATGGCTGAGAACGACGTCAGCCAGGGCGGGTTCTCCACCCTGCAGAACGTCGCCCAGTTCTATGTGGGCGTGATGCCCTCGCCCGGCATGACGACGTTCCGCAGCAACCTGAACGGCGCGGGGTATGCGCAGGCGGCGTTCGTCGGGTTCGGCGTCACCGACGTGGTCGCCCCGACTCCGCCGCCGAACCTGCGCGCCACCACCGTGACCAACACCGCGGTGACGATCGGGTGGGATGCGGCCAGCGATGACAAGGGCGTCACTGGGTACGGCCTCTACGTCGACGGGGTGAAGAAGGGCGGCGACCAGAGCACGCTCACCTACACCTTCACCGGCCTGACCATGGGCAAGACGTACGCGCTCAGCGTCGACGCCCGCGACGCCGCCGGGAACCGGTCGCCCAAAAGCACGATCAGCGTCGTCGCGGTCACTGACACCACCCCGCCCACGACGCCCGCCAACCTGCGGGTGGCCGCCCTCGCCCACACCAGCGCCACCATCGCGTGGGACCCCTCCACCGACGACGTCGGCCTGACCGGGTACGGCATCTACCTCGACGGGGTGAAGAAGGGCGGCGACCAGCCCGACCTTGAACACACCTTCACCGGCCTGCCCCGCGGCAGCAGCCACACGGCCGGGGTGGACGCGGTCGACGCCAGCGGCAACCGGTCCACGCTCGCGGCCGTCGACTTCGTCACGCTGGCCGACACGCTGCCCTCGGCGCCGCCCGGTCTGACCGCGACTCCAGGCGTCGACCAGATCACCCTGGCGTGGCAGGCCGCCACCGACGATCTGGGGATCGCCCGCTACGAGGTCCTGCTCGACGGCGAGGTCACTGCCGCCACCGGCACGCTCGGATACGTCATCGAGGGCCTGGATCCGTCCACCGTCTACCAGGTCGGGGTGCGGGCCGTCGACGACGGCGGCGGCCGCGGACCGCTCGTCGAAGTGGAGGCGTTCACGCTGGCGGCCGACTGGGAGCCGCTCGCGACACCCGTCTACCGGCTGGAGGGGTGGACCGGTAACGCCCGGGACCGCTTCGGCGTGGACTGGGTTGTTCAGCGAGAGGAAGGCTGGTCGTCCTCGGCGCAGGTGCTTGCGCTGGACGCCGAGTCGGACTCGAGCGACGGCGGTTTCTCCGGCCCCGGCACCTACGGCGGCCGCCTGATCACGCTGGAGGGGACGGCGGTCGCCTCCTCGCGGCGGGAGATGCTCGCGGCGCAGGAGCGGATGACGGCCGTGCTGTACCCCCACCAGTTGGGGACGCTGCGGGTCCAGGAGGACAGGTCGACGCGGCAGGCTCGGGTACGGCTGGACGGCGCGGTGGAGATCTCCGACCGTGGCCAACTCGCCTTCGGGTGGGTGGTGACGTTGAAGGCGCCCGATCCGCGCCGTACCGCTGTGCGGCCGATCTACGACGAGGTGGCCGTGCCGGTGCTGCCGGGGTCGGCGTCGAGTGAGATCATCCTGGCGGGCGACTACCCGTGGATTCCGGCGCGGATCCGCATCTGGGGGCCCATCAAGGACTTCACGATCACGCACGAGCAGACCGGGCTGACCATCAAGTCGAAGCCGGGCACGAGCCTGCCCGCGGACTCCCGATACAGCCTCGACATCGATCTGGCGACGCGGCAGGTGTGGGCGTTCGTGCCGCCGGACGTGTGGCCGGAACCTCGGCCGGGCCGCGGCATGCTCGGCTCATTCCCTGCCCGGTTCGCGCTTCAGACAGGGGCGAACACGATCACGCTGGCCGGTCAGCCGGTCGCGGGCCAGACGGGCAGCCCGCGCATGGTGATCCAGGCGTGGGACGCCTGGAAGTAGCCGCCACAGTTCTGCGACGCAAACCAGGCGGGTCGGCATACTCCGGCCCGTCACACCCAGCCGCTTCACAGGGGGATTCATGGGCAAGTACACCGCTGTCGCCGACGATGTCGCATCCGGCACCGCGCTGAAGACCATCCTGCAGATCGCCAACCCGGCCGCCAACCCGGCCTCGCACCGGATCGCCGTCTACGGCTACCGGATCTCCTACCGGGCACCAACAGCGCCGCCCAGCCGGTCCGCACGCTGATCGCCCGGCAGACCGCGGCGGGCGGCGGCGGCGCCAGCGTGCCCGTCGCGGTCCCCGTCGCCAAGCTGGACCCGACGAACCCGGACTCGACCATCACCGCAGTCAAGGGCCCTGCCGCGGCATGGACCACGGAGCCGACGCTGGGCGAGGTGCTGTCCGCGCAGCGGCTGCACCCGCAGACGGGGATGGGGGAGTTCATCCCGCTCGGGGACGAGCTGATCGTCGCGCCCGGCGGGTGGCTGGCCGTCGTGGTGGTCGCGGCCGCCACCGTGGACGTGACCGCGCAGCTGTACTGGCGTGAGGGCCACTGATGGCTGAGCTGATCGAGAACTTCGACGACACCACGTATGTGGTGCCCATCACCGGCACCTGGGAGTGGACGTCCACGTCGCCCAGAGCGGGAGCCGGGTGTTTCCGCAGCGGCACCATCGGCCACAGCGCGTCGACGGACGCGACCGTGACCGCGCCGACCGGGGCGTCGAAGGTGAAGTTCTGGTACCGGGTGTCGTCGGAAGCCAGCTACGACTTCTTCCGCTTCCTCATCAACGGGGTCGAGAAGACCGAGGTGGCGGCCGCTGGTGCCGTGAGCTGGACAGAGTCGCCCGAGTTCCCGGTCGCGCCGGGCGACACGCTGACCTTCCGCTACTCCAAGGACAGCTCGAACGCGACGGGCGAGGATGCGGCGTTCATCGACGATTTGACGTTCACCGTGGATGGCCGGCCGATGCTGCCCAGATTCACCTACGCGGCAGCGGTTGCTCGCGCGTCGCGCTGGTGAGCCGCAACCCCCTCACCCCCCTTCCCGTTCGTACAGCCTGCCCCGAATGGTGAGGTGACCTGTCATGGCTCGCTACGGCCGCGCTTACCCGGCGCCGTCCAGGAGGATCGCGGCGCCGCTGTCGACGCTGCCGCCGCCGCCGGTGGATGTCCGGGTGACTGCGCTCGCGCCGAACGAGGTGTCGATCGCCTGGGATCCGCCCGAGGCCGGGGCGCTCGGGTTCGGTATCTATCTGGATGGCGTCAAGCAGGGCGACGACCAGACGGCCACCGTCGCCACCCTGGCCGGGCTGGTGGAGGGCCGCACCTACCTGATCGAGGTGGACTCGCTCACCGACGACGGCCGCTCCGACCGCGTGCCGCTCGTGGTCACGACGCCGGACGTGACCGCGCCCACCGTCCCGGTCGGGCTGCGGTTCGTCACCGCGACCAGGACCAGCTTGACCGTGGCATGGGAGCCGTCCACCGACAACGTGTCCGTCGTCGGCTACAGCCTCTATCTCGACGGCCAGCGCGTCGACAACGTCTCGGCCGACACCTTGGTCTATACCTACTATCAGCTGGCTGCAGGGACCAGCTACCTGGTGACCGTCGACGCGCTCGACCTGTCCGGGAACCGGTCGGCCGGCGCCATGTTGGACGTACAGACCGAGCGGGATCATCCTCCCTCGGCGCCGCCGAACCTGCGCGCCACCACCATCACCTACACCTCGATCGCGGTCTCGTGGGACGAGGCCGCCGACGAGGACCCCGTCACCGGCTACGACGTCGCCATCGACGGCGAGCTGGTGGCCACCAACCAGCCGCAGCGCACCGCGGCCTTCTCCGGCCTGGTGGAGAACACCGAGCACACGGTGCGCGTGTGGGCCGTCGACGCGGTCGGACAGCGCACCTCGCGCCCGGCCGAACTGGTGGTGCGCACCCTCGATGACACCCCGCCCACCGCGCCCGTCTTCGCTGTGACGGTCGGCGAGGAAGCCATCACCGTCGCTTGGGAGGCGTCCTCCGACGATTTCGGAGTGTCCGGGTATCGGATCGACGTCGACGGGGAGCCGGCGTGGTCGACGCCGGGCGTCGACTACACGGTGGACGGGCCGGTGACGCGCCGCCACACGGTCACCAGCCTGGCCCCTGGGGCGAACTACCGGGTGCGGGTGGTGGCGTTGGACGCGCTCGGCCAGGAGTCGGCCGACAACACCGTGGTGGTGCCCATGCCGCCACTGCCGTTCCTGCCGATCTCCTCGCCGGTCTACCGGCTCGGCCCGTGGGCCGGCAACGCGCGCGACGAGTTCGGCGTCGACTGGGTGGTGGAGGACGCGTCCGGGTGGGCGTCGACTCCGCCGGTGCGGCCCGCCTCGACGGTGCTCGGCGGCGTCGATGGGGCGTGGTCGGGGGCGGGCCAGTACGGCAGCCGCGTGATCACGCTGGAAGGCGTGGCGGTCGCCCCGTCGCAGGCGGCGATGCTGGCCGCCAAGCAGCGGCTGGTCGGCGTGCTGCATCCGCGTGATGTGGGGGTGCTGCGGGTCGAGGATGCGTTGCGCACCCGCCGGGCGCGGGTGCGGCTGGTCGGCGATGTGGAGGCGGTCGACCGGGGGCCACTGGCGTTCTCGTGGTCGATCACGTTGCAGGCGTCCGACCCGCGCAGATACGCCGTCCATCCCGTGTCCGCATCCGCAGTGGTCGGCTCGCTGCCGGGGCAGGCGTCGCTGGCTCTGTCCCTGTCGGGCACTTACCCGCAGATCCCGGCCCGGCTGCGCCTGTACGGGCCGATCAAGGACTGGACGATCACGCACGAGGAGTCGGGAACGGTGATGCGCGCGATGACCGGCGCCAGCCTTCCCCCCGATCCTCGCTACAGCCTCAGCTTCGACCTGGCCACCCGGCAGGTGCTCGCCCACGTGCCGCCCGACGTGTGGCCGGTGCCGCGGCCTGGCCGCTCAGCGGTGGCGCATCTGCCCGCCTGGTTCATGCTGCTGCCCGGCCTCAACACCCTCACCCTGTCCGGCCAGCCCCTGGCGGGCGCGTCAGGTCAGCCGCGGCTGGTGGTGGAGGCGTACGACGCCTGGGTGTAACCGCTCCCCTGGCCTGGACGAAGCGACCTAAGCCCCGCATCTCGGCATCCTCCCCTCCGGCACATCGCTCGAGGGATATCCGGGGGGATCCTGTGGGGCTGGTCAGATTCGTCACGCCATACACCACGACGTCGCCGTCGACATCGCACACCTACTACTACGGCAGCGCCAGCGGGGGGAACAGGATCGTCCTGTTCGTCCAGTCGTATGCGGGCGTGTCCAGCATCTCGGGCGGGTTCACCGAGCACGAGTGGGCGACTAACACGCTCGGCATCCGGATGCTGTCGAAAATCTCCTACGGCGGGGACTCCTCCGTCACTGTCAACACCACCGATGCGACGGACCGGATCTTCATCTGGGCCTACGAGCTGGACGACGCCGAGGTCTACTACGGCAGCGCCAGCGCGAAGGAGGGCGTCTCCTCCGCCTACTGGTCAGAGTCCGGGCTGCCGGATGGCTGCGTCGCCCTCATGGGCGTGTCGATGTACATCGCGGGCACCGACAACACCGGTGTCTCCTGGCCGTCCGATTTCACGCACAAGGGCTACACCTACCGGGACTGGTCCGATGGCGGCGGCTCGAAGCGGGTGTGGGGCGCCACCGCGGTCGACGAGTACGTGTCCGGTTCGATCTCGGTGTCCAAGCAGCTGATCTCGAATCAGCCGATCGGGACGTCGTATGCGTGGGCGGGCGGCGTGTGGGGGCCGAACCCGGACAACACGCCGCCGACCGACCCGACGAACCTGCGGTTGACCGCGATGACGCCCACCTCGGTGACGGTGACGTGGGATGCCTCTACCGACAGTGGGTCCGGCCTGTCGGGCTACACCTTCTACTTGAACGGCGTCGCCAAGGGGTCGACGAGCAGCCGGTCGGCGACGTTCTCGGGGCTCACCTCGGGGGTGTCGGTCACCATCCAGGTGGACGCCTACGACGCCAAGGGCAACCGGTCGGCCAAGGCCGAGCTGGTGGTCACTCCGATCAACGACACCACGCCGCCCATCGTCCCGCAGGTCAGGGTGACCGCCCTGGACGCGGGCAAGATCACGGTCGGCTGGGACACCCCTTACGACGAATCGTCGGTTGTTGGCTACGGCGTGTACCTGAACGGTGCGAAGCAGGGCGCTGACCAGACGGCCCGCACCAAGGCGTTCACGGGGTTGAGCGCCGGGGCGCTGTACACGATCAGCGTCGATGCCATCGACCTGCTCGGCAACCGGTCGGCGAGGGGAACGCGGACCGTCCGGGCGCAAGCTGACCGGACGCCGCCCACGCTGCCCGGCAGCGTGTCCGTGGTCGCCACCTCCAAGACCGCCATCACCCTGGCGTGGAATCCCAGCAGTGACGACAACGTCGGCGTCACCGGGTACGGCCTCTACCTGGGCAGTCTGCGCGTCGCCGAGATCCCGTCCCGCGTCTACACCTTCACCGGGCTCACCCCTGGCGTCTCCTACACGGTGGGTGTCGACGCCGTCGACGAGCTCGGCAACCGCTCCAACCGCGTCATGCAGTCGGCCACCACCCTGGAAGACACCTCGGGTGATGCCCCGCCGTACGAGTACGTCCTCTACGACTGGGACACCCATCTCCCCTTGGACTCGCTGCCGCTGCAGAACGTCAGCTTCGAGATCACCCTCAACGGCGGCGGCCAGCTCACCGCCGACATCCCGCTCTACGACTCCGCCTACACGGTCGGCCGCATCGCCGCCGCCACCCGCCCCGAACGGACCATGATCCTCGTCTACCGAGGCGAGCAACTGGTGTGGGGCGGCCGGATCGTCGACCCGCAGGACTACGACTCCGACTCCGGCGTGCTGAAGATCACCGCCGAGGAGTGCATCGCCATCTACGGCAAGCGCTACGTCGCCTTCACCGGCCCGCGCCCCGGCACCGTCCCGCACACCGAGGTGACGTGGCTGCTGGAGCACGCCGCCTCCCCCGCGGACCTGCGATGGCTCACCCAGGACGGCGTGGCCGGCACCGGCACCGTCGACCGGGAGTACCGCGCCGACGACTTCGTGCGCATCCTGGACGCGGTCGCGGACGTGGCGGCCGCGCCGGGCGGGTTCGACTGGTGGGTTCAGCCCTCCTGGGACGCCGTCAACGACAGGCCCCGCTTCGTGTTGCGCCGCGTCTCCCGCACCAGCCCGCCCGACACCGGCCTGACGCTCGAGTATCCGGGCAACGTGCGTGGCTTCTCCCGCTCGACGCGGCGAGGCCTGGCGACCAGGACGTGGGGGCAGCTGCGCCGCCCGGACGGCGGCGTCATGCTCGCCTCGGTCACCCGCAATGACCTGCTGTCGGACGGGTGGCCGCTGATCGAGGAGGCATGGCAGTTCGACGGCCTCACCTCGCAGGCGGCGCTGGATGCCGAGACACAGCGGGCGTCGGATGCGTCGGCGGGCGCCAAGCAGGTGTTCGAGTTTGTGCTGGCGATCACGCCGGACGTGCGCTGGTGGCAGTGGGAGCTCGGCGGCCAGGCGCGCGTCGTCATCACCGACCACATCTATCCGGCCCAACCGGACGGCGCTCCCGGCCTGGACCGGCCGATGAAGATCGTGTCGCTGAAGGTGCAGCCCGACAGCAACGAGGGCGAGTTGGTGACGGTCACGACGGGCGAGCACACCGTCGCCGTCGACTAGAAGCAGAAGGAGGGGTGCGGCGTGGCGAAGATCAGTCCCGGGGACCTGCAGCAGGCGGACCTGGTGCGCATCATCTCCGATCTACAGGCTCGGGTGAAGGCGCTGGAGTTGCAGGCGGGGGTGCGGTCGGTGACGTTCGTCGCCGACTCCACCAGCACGTCGTCGACGACGTTGACGAGGATGGCGTGGACGACGTTCCCCCGGTCGGGGTCGTCGGTGACGGTTGATGTGTCGGTCACACTGTCGGGCGCGACGTCGTGTGAGGTGGCGGTGCGCGCGGACGGGACGCAGATCGGCTCTCGAACGGTGACGGCGTCCGGGGTGGCGACGGTGTCGGGGTTCCTTCCTCCGGCGTGGGCGTTCGGCGCGCGGAAGGTGGTGGACGTGCAGGTGAAGGTCAACAGCGGGTCCGCGACGGTGGCGGTGGTGGGCGGCTGGCATCGGTGACCGCTGGCCGCAACCTCGGATGGCCGATATACATCCGCCGCACGGCCGGTAGAGCGGCTCGTCCTGGGCCGCTCGCCTCAACCATTCGGGGGACATCATGAGTCAGATCTCGATCAACCAGAGCTGCGGCGACGGATGTGCCGAGCAGGTGACGATCAACGTGAACTGCACGTGCAAGCCGACCCAGCCGCCGGCCCCGCAGCCGCGGCTCACAGAGGCGTCACTGTACGGGTTCGCCACCTGCACGGTTCTGCCTCAGTACTGCACCTTCAAGGTGACCCCCACTCCCGGCCCGTATCTGATGGGTGCCACGGCGATCCTGCCCGCGGGAGTGTCGCTCGCGTCGATTGGCGTCGCCGTTCTGGAGCCTGGCGTGGGTGAGATGAGCCACGAGTCGCGGGTGGCCGTCTACGTCGGCGGCGTCGCGGAGAAGGCCGGGCAGAGCCTGCACCTGCCTGAGCTGTTCACTGGAGGGACGGGCTGGCGGTGGGCCAACCTGGATAAGCCGGTGATGGCCGCCGAGGAGGACCGGCCGGTGTGGTTGGTGGCGCAGGTTCCGTCCTTCGCCACCCACATGCCGACGTTCCTGTCCTGCGCCGCCACCACAGGGTTCGGCTTCGTCAACGGCTTGCGGCCGCGCAACGTCCTCGTCCAGGGCGCTACGCAGCTTCCGCAGATCTTCGAGGCTGACGCCGTACCGTTCACACCGCGGCCAGAGATCCCGCTGATGGCGGGCGTGTCCTACCCCATCGTCAAGCCGTAGCCCGCACAAGCAACGGAACTTTCCATACGGGAAGCTTGCTGGATCTGCGCCGGGCTCTGCCTGGTGCAGGTCCACGGCCTGGAGGTCAGCGGCGCAGTCGGTGCATGTCGCGCCGGGCCCGATGGGGCTGATCGTGCACGTCGGAGGCGTAGCGGACGGCGTCCAGCAGGACGTTGTCGACCTTGCGGCGGGCGGCCTGGTCGATCGCCATGCGGGCGATCACGCCACCGGTGATCCGGATTGGCCTGTCGGGTAGGCCCCGGCCGGCGAGCCTCATGCGCACCGTCATGGCGCGCAGCCCGGCCAACAGTCTGGGCGGTCTCACCTCGCCGGTGTCCGGGTCGTGGTCGGGGATCTCTGCGGCCGCCTGCTCTTCCAACTCGGCGATGAGGGCGACCATCGCCGACTCGCAGCTTTTGCGGAGCGCCTCGTACACCGCGGTGAGCTGCTCGGTCAGGTAGAAGCTGACCTGCTGGTGGATGGGCGCCGCCGGGCTGTAGTGGCCTTGCCCTGCTCGTTTCTGGGCCTGGACGGCCTGGTAGTGGTAGCGGACCACGTGCAGCGGGTCGGGTGGCCGCTGTTCCAGGAAGCGCTGGACGGCGGCGGCGATCACATCGGAGCAGGAGGCGGGCGGCCGGTCGTCGAGGTTGTAGAAGGTGCGCAGCGTCGGCCCCTTGTGCTTGAGGCCGGGAAGCGGTTCGTCCTGTTGGAGCCGCTCACGCCACGCGGCGACCGTCTCGGCCTGCTGGGTGGTGAGGCGGCCGGTCGAGTAGTGCGCCAGCGCGCCCCGGTCTTCACCCAGGTCCGGAGAGCTTTCCATACGGGAACTCCATCGTGTGGCGTGGGCCGTTGCAAGCGGAATCACCGGATTGGGCCCCGCCGCGTGGGGCGCAGGCTGCGACGTAAGCCTGGTTCGTCCCTATCGTGCCGCCCCTACATGAGTCAGGCGTATGGGGGTGCGGGATGGCCGAGCCGGAGCAGAGCGAGCAGCAGGTGTGGCTCGTGGGCCAAGTGGCTGACACGCGGCGGATTGCCGAGCTCGGGTTCACCGAGACCAAGGGGCAGCTGGCGTTGATCCTGCAGAGGATGGAACAGGGCGAGCGGCGCCACGACGAGTTGGCCAGCGTGGTCGCCGAGAACTACCGCGTGGTGTCGGAGCGGCTGGACGAGCACGCCAGAGGCATCCAGGCCGCGGCGGAGGATCGGGCGGCCGAGCGGTCCCGCATCCAGACGATGGGCGACAGCGCCAAGCGGTTCTCCACGTGGATGGCGATCGGCGTCTCCGCCCTGTTCGGCGTGCTCGGCATCGCCCTGAAGATGTGGGCCTGACACGGCCTGACCAGGCTCGGGCGACGTAAGCCCTCTGCTCGTGCACCATCCGCGCTCGGACAGTCCAATCCCTTCCCGAAGGAGCCACGATCATGGTTCACCGGATTCCGGGCATCTCCGAGGCGCTGCTGCGCGCGGGCCGCTCCCTCCTGCAGAACATCCTGTCCGTCGCGGTGGTCGCCGGCGGCGCGGCCGTGGTGACGGCTGGCGATGCGACTGACGCGGGCACGCTCGGCGTGGTCGGCGGCCAGGCCGCGCTCGCCGCGGTGTTGGCGTGGATTCACAACAGGGTCGCGCCTGCGGGTGCTCCGGCTGTCGGCGAGGTGCCGCTGCGCGCGAACCGCACCCTGTGGCAGAACGTGCTGGCGGGCGCGATCGTCGCTGGCGGTGGCGCGGCCGCGGGTGTCGCCTCGGGCGATCTGAAGATGATCCTGCTGGCGGTGGGTCAGGCGGCGGGGGCCGCGGTGATCTCCGCTCTGTACAACGTGGTGCGGCCGCTGCCTGTCTCTGGCGGGCAGTCGTCGGCTGTGTAAATGCCCGTTGGCGTGTTTATGATGGGCGCGCACGTGGCCAGCGATGGCCGGGTCCTTCCTGGGGCTTAGTGCTTGTGCGCGGCGCTCTTCTAGGGGACCGCAGGGCGGCCTTCGGGTAGCTCCCTCTGTCGGGTTGCCGCGCACCCCAGCTCGAGAACGCGAAAGGGCCCACCCCGGACGGGGTGGGCCCTTTCGCATGAGCGCGGCGCGGCCTGGCTAGAGGCCGGCGGAGACCGGGTGCGGGGGCGGGGGTACGACCTCGCGGCGGTCGAGGTGGCGCAGCATCCACTCGTCGAGGACGTGGGCGGCCATGGCGGGGTCGTCAGGGCATGTGTCGTGGATGGTTGAGGGGCAGTTCGGCCGGAGTTGCTGCCAGACGGCGTGGGGGTCGTCGGCGAGGTGGGTGATGTCGAGGTGGCCGAATTGGCGGACCCAGTCGAATTCGTTCATGCGGAAGGCGTCGGCCAGTTCGGCGTCGGTGGCGCCGCGCATCTTGTCGGTCATGATGGCGCGGGCGACGACCTTGTTGACCGTCTTGAGGATGTCGAGCGCTTCGCGGGTGAGGCCGGTGATGTCGCGGCGGTCGTCGTCGATGGTGGAGACGACGTCGAGCAGCCGGTCGACGGTGGCGGCGGCCGCGTTGGAGAGGCCGAGTCGGGCGACTTGGTCTCCAGTCATGTCGGCCGTGGTGAATTTCAGGTCGAACCCGTCGTCGGGCGGCTCGTGGTGAGACATGGGGAAGGTGGTCTCCTGTGGCGTCGGCGGCGGGGGTGTCCCTGCCAGCGGCTCCTACCGGGAAGCTGCGGATTCCGGGTGAGGCTATGTGGTTCTGCGTTCATGGGGAAGCCTAGAGATCTTCTGGCCACAATTTAAGACCTGAGGGGTGGTTTGCGGCGCAGGTACTTGAAGCTGCATGAAAGTGCAGAGTTCGGGTTGCAGCTGCGACGGGCGGGGTGTATTGACGCCTGATTCAGGGAGCAGTAGGCTGATCTTAGTAAATAACCCATACACTTTGAGCGGTTAGCGGGGGTGTCGCCTACGATGCGCGACGCCCTAGGGATCTGCTCGAAGAACACGCCTCACGCGGCGGGAACCTGCGGTCCCGGCGCGCGGGGCATAGCCCCAGGAACGGAGCATCGCCTTGTCCAGCACAACCCCGTCGAGTCCGGTCGTGATGACGCCCGAGGTCGCCGAGAAGCTGCGTGCCGTCTTCCCGCCTGAGAAGATCGGCAAGTTGCCCCGCGTCACCTGCCGCGCCTGCTCGAAGAACTTCGGCTCGTGCAACGAGCATCAGAAGAAGTGGTGCGACACCTGCAGCGGCATGGTGTCGACCCAGCACATCCACCTCGACTACGTCGGCCACGCTGACATCACCGACCGGTTCCTGCAGGTGGACCCGTGGTGGAACTGGGAGCCGCTCGCGTTCGACCAGCTCGGCCTACCCGCGTTCGATCAGCACGGCGGGCTGTGGATCAAGCTGACGATCGCCGGGGTGACTCGGCTGGGCTATGGCGACGCGCAGGGCAAGACCGGCCCGAACGCGGTCAAGGAGGCGATCGGTGATGCGTTCCGCAACGGCGGGATGCGCTTCGGTGTCGCCCTGGACCTGTGGCGCAAGGACATGCCCGAGGCCGAAGAGGGCCCGCGCCGAGGTGGCCGCTCTGCTGCGGCGGCTCCTCCCCCTCCGTCTGGCCCTGACCCGCTGTGGCTGGTGAACATCACGGCCGAGATCCATGCGGCTCAGACCTTCGACGAGATGATCGAGATCGGCAACCGCATCGACGCGGAATTCAACGCTGGGCGGATCGTCCCGGGCAGCGACCTCGCGAACGCTCTGGGCGAGGTGTTCATGCCGAAGCGGGAACAACTGCTCGCCGAGCGTAATACCGCCGCGCGGGCGTACCACGACGCGGTGGCGAGGGAGACGGTCTCGGAGGCGCTGAGCTCATGAGCACCAACGACGCCCAGGCGGCGGGCTTTGTGCCCGCCGCCCCGGCGGCCCCCTCCGGCAGGGCCGTCGCCACGGAACTGGCCATGGCCCGTTACCTGGAGAAGCACAGGATCGGCAAGGTCATTAGCGACCGCATCAAGACGTTGAAGGCCGACGCCGACGACGGGATGCCACTGCTCGCGCCCGGCGGGACCGAGATCGCGCACATCGCCGGACGTCAGTTCGCGACCGTGACGCAGCCGAAGGTCGGCTACCAGCTCAAGGTCACCGACTCGGACGCCTGCGTGGAATGGGTGGAGCAGCAGGCCCCGACCGAGGTGGCGCGCACCATCACCGTGGAGGTGAAGGCAGACGAGGCCGAGCGCGTGATCGCCGCGCTCGACTCGCTGCTCGGGCCCGGCCGCGCCCAGCTCACGGTGGAGGTGCGGCCCGCGTTCCTCACCCTGCTCACCGAGGCGGCCAAGAACGGCGTCACCGTCCACCCCCGCACCGGCGAAGTCGTTCACATCCCCGGCGTGAAGGTCATCCCGACCAACCCCTCCCCCACGGTCAAGTTCACCGACGACGCCGCCCAGGTGATCGAGGACGCCTACCGGGCGGGCCTGTTCGGCGGCGCGCGCCTGGCGGCGATGCTCGCCCTGCCCGCAGCGGATGGTGACCACTGATGGCCAAGCTTCGACGCGCCCGGATCACGCCCGGCTGGCACGAGCGGGCCGCCTGTAAGGGTGCCGACCACTGGATCTTCTGCAACGACGAAGCCGCCTTGCGGAACGGCGAGCCGCGCCCGCCGTATGACGAGGAGAAGGCCAAGTCGTACTGCTCCGGCTGCCCGGTCCGCACGGTGTGCCTGGAGGAGGCGCTGCGGATGCGCGACCTGTTCATGGTGCGCGGCGGCCTCAACGCCGACGAGCTCCGCGCGGAGTACCTCACCCGCCAGCGCAGGGCGGCGAGCTAGCCGCACAGCCGCACCCGCCCCTCTTCCGCGACACGCCCGGGATGCACGAACACCCCCGCATCTACCTGCGTGAACGCGGCCCAGATCTTCCCGGCTGGACGCAAACACCTCGAAGTGTTTTCGTCCGCGCGCACTCTCGGCACCCCTGTGCCGGGGGCGCGCGCATCGGTCCCCCACCGACAGAAAAGACCCGCAGCATGCTGTTCGACTTCCGGAAGCGCCGCGCCACCGCGGCGTCTTCCGTCGCGCCCGAGAGCCTGACCCCACCCTCGAACGAGGAGCTGGCGGGCTGGCTGGCCGGGCTTGGAACCCCCGACATCTCCGCGCCCGAGGCAAGCTCCGCCGGGCGTCACCCCTATGCCGTTGCGAGCGCCCGATGAGCGTTGAAGCGATCTCCTGGGCGCTCAATCTGGCCCCCATCCCCAAGGACGGCGGCGGCAAGCCCAACAGCGCGTGCGCGTTCGTCCTGGTGGGCCTGGCAAACAACGCCGACAGCACCGGCCGCGATGCCTTCCCCAGTGTCAACACCCTCGTCCGGTACACCCGGCTGTCCGAGCGGACCGTGCGCACCGCCCTCGACAGGCTCGCCGAGGAGGGGGTCATCCGTGAGGGTGACCAGGCGATCGTCGCGGCGAAGATCAAGCGAGGCGACCGCCGCCCTCAGGTGTGGGACCTGTCAATGGAACTGATCCGCGACGACCTCGACGCCGACGACCTGGAGAGCCTGGAGCGCACCTTCCCCGGCATCACCGCCCGATACGCAACCGTCCGACCTGCGGAAACATCGCGGGGTGCAGCGGTTGCACCCCGCGCCAAGCGGGGTGCGAACGACGGCACGGGGTGCAACCAGCGCAGCAACGGGGTGCAACCGGCGCACGAACGGGGTGCGGTGGTTGCACCCGACCCGTCCATAGACCCGTCCATAGACCCGTCCTCTTCTTCTCCCGCCGTAGGCGGTTCACCTACAGGTGGTAGGCGCCTCGAGGTCGCGGCCGTCCCGGCCGGAAGCGAAACCCCGGCAGCGACGAAGGCAGATCGCGAGCAGGCGAGGAACGCTCCGCGGGTGGCGCCCGCCGCCGCAGTGTTCGCGGCACTGCCCGAGGACCTGCGCCGCCGGATCAGCCGCGGGGCGTCGGGCCAGGTGCTGACTGCGATTCAGCGGGAGTTGGCCACCCGCACCCCGGCCGAGCTGGTCGAGCGGGTGGAGCGCCGCTGGACGTGGTGGCTGCACACCAACGAGCACGCCCGCGTCAACGACCCGGTGGCCGCCGCCATCACCCTGGTTCGGGCCCGCCAGTGCGCCAACGCGCGCTGCGAGGACGGCCAGGACCTCGATCAGGGCGGGGACTGCCCGGCCTGCCAGGGCGGAGCGCACCGCACCGACACACCCCCACCGTCCACGCCGCCCACCACGACCAGCGCGGCCGCCCCCGCTCCGACGCCTGCGGCCTTGGGCACGCCGATTCCTCCGTCCTGGCAGGACCGGCTCAAGGAACTGGCGGCGATCACCGCCATCGCCTCCGACGACGAGACGCCCCGCCCCCGGCCCCAGAAGGCCCCTGTAGAGCGCGGAGACGTCGCCCGCGCAGCGATCACGGCGGCCAGAGCGGTCCTGGGCCCCAAGACGCCCACAGCGCACGAGAAGGATCTCCAGCAGGCCAAGCAGATCTACTGCGAGACGTGCGGCGCCGATGAGGGCTCCTGGTGCCTCAACACCGACCAGGAGGAGATGCCGCTCCTCAACAAGATCCACCCCAAGCGGGTCCAGGCCGCCCGCGCCAGCAAGCAGCAGTCCGCCGCCGAGGAGAGCGCCGCATGAGCGCCGCCACCACGCGGACGGTGGGGGTGTGCGATGGATGACGTCGAGTTGGCCGCCCTGCGCGCGCAGGTCACCACTCTGGAGGCGGCGCTCACCGTACGGCAGCGCTCCATCCCCGCGCTCCCCCGTCTCGACGGCGCCACCCCGATCACGTGGCGGCGCTGGCAGGCCGCGCCCCTGCTCTCCCACGTCGACTCGGCGTGCGAGCAGTGCGCGCACCCCGGCCCTCAGCAGATCACGTTCGGCCTCGATTCCAGGGCCGGCCGGAAGCCCGTCATCTGCTACCAGGCCAATCGCTGCCCGGCCTGCCAGGAGGTGCGCGTCTACCGGCGTGACGAAGCCACCACCGGGTGGCCGCGCGCCGTCCTGACCGAGATCGCCTACCACCCGTCCCGTACAGAGGAGCAGTGATGCCCGAAACCATCCTCGAGGAGCCGCCCCAGGGCTCCGTCGTCGCGATCGACTGGGGCGGCCTTCGCCAAGAGGTGTGGGTGTCCGACCGGTACAACTTCGGCAACTGGTACACCACCGACGCGCGCGTGACCGGTCACCCCACCTGGAGCGTGGTGGTAGCCCGCGCCCAGGGCCGTCTCCTGACCTTGCTCGTCGCGGCCGACGAGGACACCTACCGGCTCGGCTACCGCGCCGGCGTCGACGCCGCGGGGCATGCCGTCGCGGAAACACTCGACGAGATCCGCTCCGCCCGCCCGATGAGAGGACCCGAGCGTGGCTGACCGGATCGAGCTCCTCCTGGGTGCCGAAGGCCTGGTCCTCCTCGTGCCCACCAGCGCCGCGGCGTCAGCCGCCGCCATCCTGGAGCAGGCGCGCGAGTTCGCCGCCAGCGAGGACGTTGTCATCCCCCCGGCGCTGGAGCAGCTGACCGTGGCCTGGGTGTGTCTCAGCGAACACGATGTCGGCTGCATGATCTGCTTCGAGCGGGGCGAGATCCATTACCGGCTTGCTCTGCCTGGACAGCCCGGAGCGTTCGTGGCGGCGATCATCCCCTGCTCCGTACCGGAGCCCGGCGAACTCACCGGCACGCCGCTCGCACCCATCAGCGAGAAGGCGAGCGGAGCGCCGCGATGCGAAGTCGCGGCGTCGTTCTTCGGCATCGACCTCGGCCCCTGCGGCGAGCCCGCCACGCACATGATCACCTTCACCTGCGAGCGCCAGTGCGTGCGCGCACCGCAGCTCGTCTGCGGCCTCCACCACGAGGCCGCGACTACGCCCGCCCCCGACCCCAACGAGCTGTCCGTGTGCCGCGTCTGCGAGGAAGCCGGTCGCGGCGACGTCCTGATCCGGCTCCTGTCGTCCGGGTCCCTGGTTCTCACCTCCGAGGAAGGCTCTGCCCCATGACCACCGTCACGCAAGACCAGCATGCATCCGAAATCGACGCCGAGGCGCCGGTGGGGTTCGTCGTCGTCGACGTCGCTCAGGCTGGCGACAATTCGGGGTGGATGACGCCGCGCATGCGCGCCACGAGGAAGCAGGCCCACGAGGATCTCGAGTTCTGGCGGGGCACGGCCCGGTCGGGGTCGAGTATGGATCTGCGGGTGGCGAAGATCGTTCTCGTCGACGCCGCGTCTTCCGCAGGGGGAGAGGCGTGACGGGGTCCGGTTGATGGCGGCCGCACTCCTGCTTGGCCCCGTGACGCTGGATGAGCCCAGCCTGGATGCGATGGCCTGCGGCAGCAGAGCCTGGCAGCTCACCTACACTCGGCCGCACCCCACCGCCGTCTAGGACGCATCTTCCCTGGCGGTAGTGATCTCGCCCCGGCACAGGATGCGTCGCTGACCGGTGGATCTCAGTGAGCCAGCTCGATATCGAGGGCATGCCGGTCACTGGCGTACACCTCGACCCGCACCGCCGCCGTCGCTCCCTCGCCGTCCACGAGAGAGGTCACCTGCTCCAACACCGGCGTGCCCGGCGGGAGACCTAGAAGGCGCTCCTCCTCGCTCGTCGGCATGCGCGCGAACACCGTGGCGCGCTGCCGCACCTCCAGGCCTGCCCGCTCCATCAGGATCGAGTCCGGATCGTCCAGCGGCCGCGGCTGCTTCAACTCGGGGACCGCGTCGCTGACCCGGCCCGCATAGTAGGTGTCGTGCAGGGCGGTGCCGATGACGCGCCGCCGCACGACGTCGCTTTCGCCGGGTAGCCGCTCGGCGACGCGCGCGGGCGGTTCGACGATCATGACCATGACCCGGGCGCCGAACTCCCGGCCAGCTGATCGTAGGCTCGTGTCGACGAGCTGCCGGTCATAGACGCGGACGAACGTGCCGCGCCGTCTCTTCGCCTCTGCGACTCCCCTGTCGATCAGCACCCGCAAGGCGCGCTGCACCGTGTTGCGGCCCACGCCGTACCGAGCCGCGAGGTCATGCTCGCTGGGCAGCTGGTCGCCGGGCTGGTAGTCGCCTGCTTCGATCGCGCCGAGCAGTTTGGCCGCGATCTCTTCGAAGGCATGCGCCTCGGCGCTCATCCCACCCATCACTCCCTGAAGTCGCTGGTGCCGTGCGACAAGAGTGCCAGCACACGGCGCTACAGCGGTACCGACTGGGGCCATCAACGTCAACACCTCCCTTGCACAACTACACCCATCAAGTTACCTTGACGGGTGTAGAACGCAAGAGCCGATCCGAAAGGGCGCCCCGATGCTGATCCCTCCTCGCGAGCCCTGCCCGCAGTGCCGGGGCGGGGGCTCGACCACCTACCACGGCCACCTAATCGGCAAGTGCTGGGGCTGTTCCGGCCTCGGCCACACCCGCGACTGGCACCACCTGCACCTGGCTGCCCTCGAGCTCGGAGCCGTGATCGCCGCATCCGCCGCAGCAGCCACCGCCCTGGCCTGGCTGCGCGGCGACCTCACCGCTCTGCTCACGACGGTGACGACTTTCATCGAGGTGACCCCGTGACGTTCGTTCCCGTCGAGAACCTCACCGACTCCGACGACGAGACCGCCGTCGAGGAGACGCCCCCGCCCACCATCGAGTCAGCACCGGCCGACTCCGCTCAACCCACCTCCACCCCGGCCGAGGGCACGTCGTCGGCGCCGGGTCGGACCGCGCTGGTCGGCGGCCTGTCGACGGCCGTCCTGGTGGCCACCGGCCTCTACGAACTGGCGGGCGTGGGTGGACTGGCCGCGAGTGGCGCCGCTGTCGTCGGCGGCGGCGCTCTCTACGTCGCTCACCGCCGCGGCGCCCTGCTGAGGAAGCGTCCCGGCGGGAGAGAGGGCGCGACCGGCGGCGCGGCGGCCTCGCGCAAGAGCCGCGCAGCACGTGCCGGCCGCGCCGAAGCGGCGCATGCCAGCCCCGCAGGCGGTCGGCCTGCCCGCCGCCGCAGCCGCCTCGGACGCGCTGCCCAAGAGAACTTCCCATATGGGAAGGTCCAAAAGGCCCGGCGTTCAAGGGGTTCGACCAGCAGGAACGGCTCTACCGCCGCCTCTTCGACCGGACGCCGGTCGGAGAGGACGCAGCGGTTCGTCCACGCCCGCCAGGCCGGTCGCACCATGGCCCGGTGGGTGAACCGGCGCACCGGCCGCCGCGAGCACCGCACCGCTCGGACGCGCCGCTTCCGACCGGCGATGTCCCGGCTGGTGGCCCGCCTCCACGCGTGGGACACCGACACGGGACTGGGCCTGTACGCACTGCTCGCTCGCCTCGTCGCGCGGGCCCGACGCCTCCTCGGCAAGTCCCCCGCCGCCGGACAACCCGGCGACGTAGCCGATCCCACCTCCACCTCCGAGGCCTCCCCCACCGGCGAGACCCCGACCGGCCAACCCAAGCCTGACCAGGCCAAGCACGACCGCCCCCGCACCGAACCCCCGGCATACCGAACGAGGAGCCCCCGCATGAGCAGCATCACCTACAGCGCGATCGGCGAGAACCCGCTCGTCCTCATGTCCGTCGAGATGATCACCGCAGGCACCCAGTACGACGTGCCCCGCATGATGGACCTCGCCGCGCACATGGACGCCATGTACCAGGTGCCGGAAAACCTTGCCGTGGCTGTCACCCGTTTCGGGCAGCGACTCCAGGCCACCCACCCCATCCACGCGGCCGTGATCGAGGAATTCGCCCACGTGGTGAAGGGGTTCTCCGCCGTCATCGCGCCCGCCCGCCAGCTCGCCGTCACCTTCCGCAGCGCTCACGCCGAAGACATCGCACGCCACGACGCGCCCCGCGTCAACGAGCACAAGTGGGACATCAACGCCTGACCCCGCCCCGCCCTCAACCCCCGCACCTGCACCAAAAGGAGAAGCACGTGGCCACCACCCCACAGCGCAACGGCAGGCGGCCGTCCGCGCTTCAGGGTGCCCTGTCCGCCGCCGCCCAGGCCAACGCCACCCTCGCGGCGACCGGAGCCCTCGCCGACACGTTCGGCTTTCACCCCCTCTGGGGTGCAGCCGGCACCGTGGCGGCCGCGGGGGCCACCGTGCTGGCCAACGCCCAAGCCGCCCCATCCGCGCTGCTGTACCGGCTGGCGTGCTGGTGCGGTGCCGGGACCTGGCTCACCTGGGTTCTGGCCACCGACATGTGGCAACCCAGCTCCTTCGCCACCCTCGGCATCGGCACGCTGGCCGCCGTGCTCGGCTCACCGCTCGCCCACCGCGAGCGGCAGCGCCTGGAGGCCAGCGTGGGGCGGGGCGCGCTCGTGCTGAGCTCCACCTCCCGCCTCGCCCAGGACTGGGAGCGGCGCGTCCTGCTCAACTGCCACTTCAACGTCCGGATCGAGGAGGTGCGCTGGTGGCCCGGCCGCACCGGCTACGACCTGCTCACCCGCATCGAGACCCCGGGCCGTACCCGGGCCGATCTGGAGCGCGGCGCCGACACCATGGCCACCAACGCCAAACTCCCCAACGGCTGCGGCATCGAGGTCACCAAGGGCCCCGACCGGGGCTCGGCATGGATGCGCGTCGGCATCGTCAACCGGCTCGCCGAGACCATCCCCTACCCGGAAGACTTCAGCCCGACCAGCTTCCTGGACCCCAAAACGCTCGGCGAGTACCGCGACGGCTCCCCCGTCCAGGTCGTGCTCCGGCAGAAGGCCGGACTCATCACCGGCCAGCGCGGCTCAGGCAAGACCATGCTCCAGCACGTCCTCACCTGCGAGGCCGGCCGCTCGCGTGACGCCATCGTCATCCACATCGACCTCAACGGCGGCGGCCTGTCGCAGCCGTGGCTCGACCCGTGGATCGAGGGCGACATCGACCGGTGCCCGCTCGGCTGGGCCGCCTCCAACATCGACGAGGCCCTGCTGGTGTCGCGAGCCATGCTGGCGATCGCCAAGGACCGCAAGCGCTCCACCCGGCGGATCAAGAAGGCCGCCAACAGCCAGTTGCTGCCCATCAGCGTGGACCTGCCCGCCTACAAGATCATCGTGGACGAGTCCGCTGAAGCGATGGGCCAGACCTCGGAGCCGCGCTACGCCGAGCTGCGCTCGAACCTGGCCGAGATCCAGCGCATCGGCCGTAACGAGGCGATCGAGGTGGACTTCTCCGGCCTGCGCGCCACACAGGACGTCATCCCCGTCAACGTCAAGAAGCAGTCGAGCCTGCGGATCGGCATGTTCGTGCAGGACACCGAGGAGATCTCCTACCTGTTCGGCTGGGGCCGGGGCCTGTCCCTGGAGGACCTCGACGGGCCGGGCTGCGGGTTCATCCAGTTCGACCAGGAGAAGCCGCGTCCCTTCAAGGCTGCGTTCATGGACTTCCTGCAGATCACCCGCGCCGCCGTGGCGATCTCCCGCATCCGGCCAGATTTCGACCCAGCCGCCGAGCGGGCCGCTCGCTCGGTGATCGGCGCAGCGTTCGACACCCGGTTCGAGCGGATGCGGGTCGCGTTCACCGAACACAACGAGGACGACTACGACGAGGCAGGAGAGGAGGAAGGGCGTGCGCAGCTCCCGGCCGTCCGCACGCCCGCGCCCGCGCCCGCTGTCCCAGGGCGGGATTTCACGCTCATCATGGGCGGCAACATGGCCGACTGGCCGCACCCGTCCGAGATCGCCGCCGCCATGGCCAACCAGCCCGCCCAGGCGGCCGTGCGAATCGCCCCCGGCGTCCTCCCCGCCCCGGCCGAGGCTCCGGAACTGATCCGCCGCGCCATGGCGGTCTTCCACGCCGAGGGCGACGACCGGATCCACTCCGAAGACCTGGCCGCCGCGCTGGGCTTCCCCAACAAGTACGAGCTGGCCGCCGCGCTCGCGCCGTACGGCGTGACCGCCCGCCCGAACGCCTTCCTGAAGGGCGGCCAGCGGCGCCGAGGCTACGACCTCGCCGACTTCACCACCGCCACCCAGCGTGACCAGCAAGGGTCAGCGGAAGGGCCGCCCAGCGCCCTTGCCGGCCCCCACAACCCCCACGTGGGGGACCCCCACACCCACACAACCCCCACACGTGACCCCCACATCCATGCTGACCAGGCGAATTAGCGGATCGTGTGGGGGTTGTGCGACCCCCACACCGCTCCCCTGGCCCTGCGAAAACCCCGCCAACCCCTACCTCCCAGCACCCCCACACCCCCCACATCCGCACCAAACGCGAACCCCGTTGAAGGTGACTGACAGTGACTAAGGCTCGTGAGCTTGACCGTGACTTCCTCGGCGACGTGCTGTTCCTCGGCATCGGCATCGTGGTGCTGTGGGTGTCGTTCGACACGCTGACCCACCTGGCTGAGCTGGCCGGATGGAAAACCGTGTGGGACCTGCCGAACGGCTGGACGATCCGGATGGCGTGGGCGCTGCCCGTGGCGGTGGACTTTTACGCCATCGCCACCGCGCGGGTCTGGCTGATGCGCCGCTGGTGGATCAGCGACGCCACCCGCGATCACGCCCGCTTGGGCGCCTGGTGGGCCATCGGCGGCAGCGTGGGACTGAACTCTGTCTCCCACGCGCTGATGAAGCTCCAATACCGGGCCGACTCCTGGCACGGGGCCAGCTTGGCGGTACTGATCGGCGCGGTACCGCCCGTGGTACTGGCCGCCATCGCGCACCTGCGCGCGATGCAGAACCAGGACCGAGCCGAAGCGGTGGAGAAGGAGCGGGCCCGCGCCGAGCGGGCGGCCGAGCAGCACGCGCGGCGGGCCGAGACCAAGGCCGGTACCGGCAGGCCTGAGTCCGGCGGCAAGCCCGGTACCGCGCCGGTCCCGGCACCGGCTGTGCTGCCCGGTGCCGGTGCCGGTGCGGTCCCGGTACCGGCGGACGCGGCTGGTGCCGGTACCGGGCCCGGCGGCAGCCTCCCACCGACCGGTACCGGGACCGTGGCTGGGACTGGGAGGCCCAAGCCTCCCCCGCCCGCCCCCACCCCCACGCCTGCGCCGCGCCGTCAGCAGGAGCAGCAGCCCGACCCCGCGAAGGGAACCACACTGCTCACGTCCAAAGACCTGGACTTCGCCGAGCAGTACATGGCCGACCACCCTGGCGTCACGCCGACCAAGCAGGACCTCATGGATTGCGGCTTGGGCTCCGGCCGCGCCCTTCGGATCCGCGCCTACATCGATGCTGCGGTCAAGGCGTCGGGTACCGGTCCCGCCCCGCAGACCACGCCCGGCGGGGCCGGTACCGGCCACGAGAAGCCGGTACCGGACGGCGCCGGTACCGTCCCTCCTCCGCCGCCTGGTACCGCCTCGTCCGGTACCGTCACCGCCTCCCCCGACCCCACCGGTACCGCCCCTGGAACCGACATCGGTACCGACGCCGGTACCGGCCCCAGTACCGACGCCGGTACCGGTACTGGGGCCGGTACCGAGTTGGTCGCCGCCGGGACCAACGTCGCCGTCAACGAATAACCCGCCCGGTACCGCTCACCGGCGGTACCGGGACCGCCCCCAGGAAGGAACCCACCATGATCCGCTCTCTCCTCCGCAAGCCCCGGCCCGCCGTCGCCCTCCCCTACTTCCCGAAGCCTGACGCCCCGGCGCAGATCATCCGGCAGGGGCGTTCCGCCCGGCCCGCGCCCGACATGCTGACCATCAACCGCGAAGCGCTCGCCATCGCCGTCGCTAACCTCGCCATCGCCCGCGCCAACCGCGAACTGCGCCCCTGGGATCGGGAGGAAGCGATGGGCCCCGACGCCAAAGTTCTGGCGGGCTGGCTCAGCGAAGCGCCCGACCGCGCCGACTACGACGCCCGCGTCCAGGCGCTCAACGCGCAGGTCACCATCGGCGGCGCGAAGAAGGAGACGTCGAACTACGACTGGAGCATCGTGATCGCCACCAGCGGCCAGGCCCTCCTCAACAAGGCCAAAGCCATCTACAAGCAGCTCACCAGCGACCAGTAGCAGCACAACGAGAGAGGGGCGGCAGCCGTACGGCTGCCGCCCCTCTTCCATCTCGTGCTCAGGCCGCCTTCCTCCTCATCGGCACACCGGCCCGCTCCAGCGCCCGCCGGACCCTCCGAAACGAGCAGCCAAGCTCAGCCGCCACCTCCTTGCCCGACCGGGTCCTGGCCAGCATCCGCACCAGCACCTCCGTCCGGGGGAGCGGCTTGATCCCCTCATCGTTCAACGCCTCCCGCGCTCGCTTCTGCGAGCAGCCCAGCCGTGCGGCCAACGCCCGCACCGAGCCCACCTCATCCAGCAACTCGGCCAGGTCATCCCCGGCCGGCAGCGGCTTTCGGCCGCGTCCCCGGATCTGTCCGAGGTGGCGCCGCACCGTCGCCTCACAGAAGCCCGTCAAGATCGCGATCGCGGGCGCCGTCCATCCCTGCTCGGCCAGCAACGCCGCCTGTTCCCGGTCGAAGCTGGACTTGCCCGACAACGATGTCCCGCCCAGCCGCAGCGGCACGCCCGCCTCGGCGACGATGTTGCGGACCGACTGCTCAGCGATGCCGTACCGGGCGCACAGCACACGCATCTTCTCCCCCGCCACGTAGCCGTCGACGACGGCCCGCCTGGTGTCGGCCGGGATGATCTGGGCGCGGGAGCCGCGCGGCCGCAGCTCGACCCCGGCCGCGACCAGCGCGTCATAGATCGCCGTGTGCGACCAGCCAAGACGGCGCCCCACCTCCCTCACCGACAGCTTCTCCTCGAGGTACAGGCGTGTGGCGGCGGCAGTGTCCACGGTGCGCCGCGCGATGGGGGTCTCAGTCACGGCGGGCACCATCTCGAATCCGGGCGCTTACGTCGCCTCGCCCGGACGCAAGCCGCTCGGACGGCTACCGTCCGCGGGCATGGCACGAGTGCGACTGAATGGCGGCCTGTCCCGGCAGATCGCCGCCCTGGTGGCCCGCCGCGTCGACCAGGTCGCCGACGACCTCGCCGAGAATGCTCGCGCGGCCGCCCCGGACGGCAAGGTGTGGCAGACCGACGCCGACGAGCAGGTCCGCCCCTCCCACGCCAAGGCGCAGGGCCAGCTCATCCCCGACAACGTCGACTTCCGGCTGCACGCCATGGTGTACGTCCGCAAAGGACGCGACCAGGACGGCCAAGGCGTCAACGCCGCAGGCGGGTGGAAGGAGGTAGAGGGGGTGTGGGACGTGGCCGAGCGGCCGCGTGATGCCCGCCTCCCCTACCACCAGACCGTGAACTGCCGCTGCCGCCGGATCGAGCTGCCCGGCGCGGTCGCCGCAGGGGTCTCCTCCAGCCCGGCCCGCCCGTCCGGTCGCGCCATCACCGCCAGCGTGTCCGTCGCCTTCCCCCGCGTGGCCGAATCCGAATACGCCGACCAGGGCGGCGGCTGGCTCGCCGCAGCCGCCCGGCAGGCCGCCGCCAAGCATCGGGCCAGGAGACGTTAACGAGCCTTCCAGGCAGCATGCCGTCGATTGACACCACCTGAACCCCTGGGAGGGAAACCGCATGCAGGTCAAGTGCACTCTCGCCAACCCGCTAGGCACCGACGACTCCCGCGACATCGGCCTGGAGGCGCGCGTCCACCGCACGGGCGAGCAGATCACCGTCAATTACTCGGACGCGATGCGGCTGGTCGGCGCCGGCTACATCAAGGACGCCCGCCACTCCGACCAGGAGAGCATCCGCAAGGCGCTCGTCCCGGTCAAGGCGTCGGCCGCTGGGAAGGGGCAGTAGCAGGTGCGTTCCCTGGCTGACGCCGACCCGATCCCGGACGCCCTCGCCCACCTGACCGGCAGTGCCCGGCTGGCGGCCGAGCTGGGCGGCGTGGGCAGGGTCGGCGCGGCCCACCAACCGCCCTACCCTCGGCTGCGCGTCCGGCCGGTCCCGGGCGGCGGCGAGAACCTACAGACCGGCGAGGTCGCCCTTCTGCTCAAGTTGGAGGCGCTCGACAGCGTCGAGGCGCCGGTGGGGGAGTGGCAGCTGCGCCGCATCCTGTACGTCGCCCTGGAGGAGCTCGCCGTACTCCCTTCCCTCCCTCCGGTTGAGGGCAGAGTGGTCATCACCCACGTGGGGTCCCGCGTCGGCGGCGGGCCGGTGCCCGAGGCGGACGGCCGCAGCCGCTACATCGCCACGGCCGCCATCCACTGCCACTCTGGATAGGCGGCCTACAGCAGGCCGAGCTGCTCGCCCGTCCCGCCCGCTGTGGCCACGTCCAGCGCGAGCGCCATCGCCCGGCGCAGTCGCCGGCACTCCCGGCACTCCCGATGCTCCGGCCGGTCCGCGCGGACGATGAGGTTGTCGCCGACGAGCGCGTGCCCGCGGATGCACTCGTCCTTGCGGGCGTTCACCGCAGTCGGAGAGCCGGAGCGCAGGTTGTTCTCCTCCGGCGTTCGAGCCTTCCAGTGACCCGGGTTGCCGCACGCGCGGTGGGGGCAGCCGTCCTTCTTCGCGCAGTAGTCCGGGTGGTGGCAGAGATGGTCCACTTCCCACCCGGTCGGGATCGGGCCGTGCACGAGCGGATACACGACCAGATGCAGTAGCCGGGTCCGGCCTCCGGCCGAGATGACGGCATACCCGCGGTTGTTGGTCGAGCCGCGCCATGGCCAGCATGGGCCGAGTTCGGGGGCGTGCGAGGGGATGGGTCCGGCCATGTCGACTCTCTTGAGCCAGCGCGTGCCGACGCCGGGGACGGCGAGCATCGGTGCTGCGGATGCGCTCATGCATCCGATGGTGACCCACCTGATCGGCAGGAGCCAAGCGTCCGAGGCTGTTTTCTCGCCCGATTTGGGGTGTCGCCATTACCGAGACGCTCGGGGACGGATACCGTTTCGGACGCCCGCCCCATGGATTCACGGCCAGGGACGGGCGGAACATCGTCCGATCGGAAGGCTACCCCTTATGGCTGTAGCGACACAGGAGCACGCACCCGTGCCCCGAACTATCGCCGTCGTCAATCAGAAAGGCGGCGTAGGGAAGACCACCACGTGCATCAACCTCGGCATCGTCACTGTGGTGGCTGGCGGCAAAGCGCTCGTCATCGACGCCGACCCGCAGAAGTCAGCGACCGACGCCGCCGCCCTCCTGAAGAAGGGCAAGCACGGCCTCCCGTGCGACTTCACCACCGAGTCCGGCCACGAGGCGCTCCGGAATCTGCACCGCATCCGCAACTACGACCGCAAGTACGTCGACACGCCGGGCAGCCTGGAGAACGAAGGACGCGTCCAAGCGGTCCTCAGCAACAGCGATCTGGTCATCATCCCGTTCGACCTAGACGGCGGAGCGCTGAAGCCCACCATCAGAACCGCTCGGCTGGCCCAGGAGATGGGGGTGCCTTTCGCGATCCTCATGACGAAGGTGGACCCGCATGCCACCCGTGGCCCGAAGCTCGTCCTTGAGGCACGAGAAGTGTTCGACGAGCAAGGCCTGCCGTACTTCAAGGTCTTCACGCGCAATTACACCTGCTACTCCGACTGCGTGAAGAACAACACCATCATCACCGAGTGGCGTGACGGGAGCGCCCGAACCGCGGTGGAGGAACTGCATCGCGTGCATGCCGCAGTCGAACTCAAGTTGAGCCGTCTGCCGATCGTAGAGAGGGTTGGAAGGTGACCGCAGTGGCAGGAGATAAGAAGAGCTTCTCCGATCTCCTCGGCGACGACGATGACGACGTTCAGGTTCCCAGTGGGCGAGGCGCTGACCGCGCTCCTGAGGCGCTTGAGGCGGATGGTGCGACCAAGGAGACGCCGCAGGCGGGTTCCGGCCGCCAGCAAGCGTCTGAGGGCCGTCCAGACGACACCTGGATGTATGACGAGGAGCCTCAGCGCGACTCGGCGGACCAGAAACGGGCGAAAACGGGCAGATCTACCGGGGCGGTTCGCGGCAAGAACCGGCGTCCGGGATCGGGTCCGGCAGCCGTGCAGCTGTCCAAGGGGCAGCGCGACGACTGGCGTTGGCGACTGCGCTCCTTGGCGGGCAAGCTGCACGCTGATGAGCAGGCTCTCTACCAGACCACCGACCGGTGGGAGGAGCTGGTGACGTCCGCGCGTAAGGAGGGCGTCCCGGACAGCATGCTGCTGGTCGCTCTGATGGACGCAGGGATAGAGGAGCCCGAACGCTACCTCTGAACCCAGGCAGTTCGTAGAAGCCCCCGGTACTCCCCCAGGAGCCGGGGGCTTCCCCATTCCCGCCGCAGTCTCTCCCCCCTACCTGTCGGGCTAGCGCCCTCCCGGTATCCCCGCCGGTCAGGATCCAGCTTTCTGGCGTGTCGTACCACCCTCTAAAGAGGCTGGCGGATTACCATCGCGCGCGGGTACGCGCGTACCCGCGCGCGTACCCGAGGCCCCGACTCACCCCGTCATCAATCGCTTCATCGGTGAGGGCCGTACGGCTGCGGATATGTCAGTCCCCCACCGCATACTCCTGCCTATGAGTAACCCATCGGTGAGCCCCCCACCAGACCGGCCGTCCCCCCTACAGCGATCCCGACCGGGGCCGCCAGTGCGGACGCCGATTCCTGTGGAGACGTACATGCACCTGGTGGGGGAGCGAGTCATCCTGCTAACACGCTCCGGCGCTTGGCGGCATGACCTGCGCGCCGCCTCCAACCCGCAAGCCGACCAGCGAGGACGCCTGCAGATCCGACTGGTGCCGGAGCAGGAGTGGTATCTGCTCGCCGCGACGGGCCGCTTCTCAGACGGCAGCCTCGACAGCAAGATCGAGACGCACCGTGCCGACCGGGTGTGGGTGGAGGTCCTTCAACCCGCCACCAGAGACGTCTCGACCCTGATGTAGTCGATAGCAGAGTCGAAGTCGCTCGCCCGCAGCGACGCCACGCCGATCGTCCACGCCCGCCCCTGGCCGCCTTGCTCGACGATCCGGTCGCCCGCCGCCACCGGCCACCATGCCGGATCCACCGCCAGCACCCACACGCCCGGCCCGGTCTCGCCGTCGCCGTCGACGTCCGGCCGGGACACGATCCGGCCCGGCCGGACATCCTCCACCGCGCCGAGCACCCCGGCGACCGGGGTGCCGTGCCCGTCGACGCCTGCCGTACGGCGGCGCAGCCCCAACACCAGGTTGGCGCCGATCACAGCCATGCCGTACCCGTCTCGATCGGGTGCGGCGCCCTGCCGGGCGCCTGGTAGACGGTGTGGTGAACCCACTCATCCAAGTCGGCGAGGGTCGGGGGAGCCCCCGCAACCCCCGACCCTGCCGCGCTCTGGGTGGACTCGTAGACGACGCCCTGGCCCTCGACGTTGACCGAGGTCTGCAGCCGTACGCCCTTCGCCTGCGTGAGACGCCGGACGATCGGGCTGACGGCAGCGGACCAGGTGACGTACCGGCGTAGCACTCGGCCGTACCGGGGATCCGACTCCGGGTCCAGCCCGGCCCGATAGACGATCGTGTACGCGCCCGTCAGCGCACCGTTGACCGGGTGGGTCTCCGCCGTGGCGGACACCACCTCGATGACGGGCTCGTAGTCCAAGCACCAGCCGCCGCGCCCGTCCTGAACGACGCCGCGCTGCGTGAAAGTCTCCGGGACAGGGGAGCGGCCCAGATGGCTGGCCACTTCAGCGAACGCATCCTCGATGGCCTCCTCGACCAAGGCGCGATCGTCGGCGTCCAACGCGGCGGGGAGGCCGGCGCGCACCGCGACCTTCTCGGGCGTCACCAGATCCATCCCCACATCCCCTCTTCGTTCCGTGCGTTCCGTGTTCGGGCTCTTGGGCTGGCCACCCGCCATGCGGGTCCCGGGGAGGGAGTCGGTGACGTCAGGTCCCCATCCTCAAACGTCGCCGTCTCCCTCATCTCCAGCAGGTTCGGCCAGCCCAAGAGCTCGTCTTCCGCGCGGCCCTACCAGGCGCGGCCCGGGTGTGGTGTCACCCCCCAGAGACACCACACCCGGCCAGCACACCTCGGTAGGGCCGCGCGAGCTTTTGGACGCCCGCTACTCCTGGCTGGCGCGCACGGCTTCCAGGTCGAGGCGGATCTTGTCGGCGTGCCCGCGGTCAAGCGGGGTGCCCTTGCCCTTGTACAGCTGCTCGGCGACGGTGGTGGTGCCGGGCAGGTAGAACAGCCTCACCAGCGGTCGTGCGACCACCACGTAGGAGAACTGGCCGCCGGGGTCGTAGAACAGCTCGTTGGGGTCGGCCTTCTCGGGCTGCTGCCCGGCCGGGCTGTCGCCCCACACCAGGTCGACGAACTCGCCGCCCGGAGTGGCGAGCATCCGGATCTGCGGAGCAGGGCCCGGGTCGGCGGCGGGAGGCTTCGGAGCGGGCGGCGGGTCGATGGGCGCGGCCTGCGTCGGCGTCGGCCCCTCGCTGACCGGCGTGCTGGCTGGCTGCTCGGGCGCGGGTGGCTCGGGCTGGCCAGGCTCGACGAGGGCCTGGTCGGCGGGCGGAGCCTGCTCGCCAGTGCTGGGCTTTCTACGGGTGGCCGTCACCGCTGCCGTCCTCTCCAAGAGTGTTCATGTCGCTGTCGCCGCTGACCCAAGCACAACGCCGCCTTTACGTCGCCTCGGCTGGCTGGTGGCGATGGCTGCGTCTGCGGTAACTCTTCAGGTGAGCGCCGTTGATGATGGTCCACACGTACTGAGGTGAGGTGCCCTGGTCGGCGGCGATCGCCGCGAGCGTCCACCCTTGGCGGCGCAGCGTCCGCATGCGGTCGTGGTCGTATTTGCGGTGAGAGCGGCGCGGGTCGAGACCCGCCCCGGCGACCACCTTCTGAATCGTCGCCGAGGAGGTGCGGCACTCGGCGATGATCTGACTGTTGGACTTTCCCCGCCGCCAGGCCGCGAGGATGCTCCGCCGCTTCTCGGCGCTGATCCGGGAGGCGCGCGGCGCCCGACTGTCACGCATCCGCACCCCGGCATCTCGCAGCAGGACATGGACACGGCTGCGGGAGAACCCGGTCATGTCCGCGATGTCCTGCAACGTCTTGCCCTGCTCGTACCAGGTGACGGCTTTGGTGATGTTGAACCAGCGCCGTGGCTGCTGGGGGAGGGAGGGGTGCGTGCGGCTCGGCCGGTGGAGCCGACGCTGCCGATGAGCAGAGACAGTGCGGGAGCCGGGCTCAGGAGGGTTGCTCGTCATGGGCGCGGACGGTAGCAAGATCCCTTCCTTGCGTCCCTCGCGCCCACAACCCACTACTCCACTGGCCGCCACTGATGCTGCTGGTCGGTCTGGATGCGTTTCGCGGGAATGGTGAGCCGGATCTTCGCTATCTCCGCGCGGCCGCCGACTACCAGCTCGGCGTCCTGCACGAGATACGGGAACTCCTCCCCATCGATGAGCATCCGCCAACTCAACCCGTGCCGGCGGATCTGCACCAGCCCGGCCAGGGCACACGCGTCGTCGGCCAGGCCCAGACGGCGTCGGACGTTGGCGACCCAGTTCGGGTTGAGGTCGAATGTCCCCATGACCGGGTGCTCGACGGGGAGCGGCCAGGGCTCTCCCCTGTCCCCCGGGTCGGGGGTGAGCACGTTGTTGTCCAGTTGGACGCGGCAGGCCAGGAGCGACACCTGCAGGCGCGGCATGTCCTTGTCGAACGGAAGCCACGATTCGGGGGCGAGGTAGTACGGGAACTTCGACCCGTCGATCACCAGCGACCAGCCGCCCGAGGTCGAGGAGACTTCGATGTGCTGGGCGTAAAGGCCGTGGCCGTTGCTGCGCTCGAACGCCTCCATGGCCGGGCTCTGGAACTTCGAGCGAGGCTCGGCCGGTTCCGCGGTGGTGGTAGTCACTGATGCTCCTCAGGGGGCTGTGGTGGCGTGGCCAGCTTCGACCAGCGCCTCACCAAGGCTGATTCCGTCCGCTCCCGTGATGGTGGCCAGGTAGCGGCCGTACCGTTCCTTACGGTCTCGGAACGTCCGCACCCGGATGTCGGGCCCGTGCGCAGCCACCCAGGCCCGGGTGAACTCCGCAGCCGCCTCCCCTTCGGGCGTGCCGAGTTCGGGCGAGTACACGCCGACCAGGCGAGCGCGGATCTTGTGGCTGGTGCCGAACCCGAGATCCACCACAAGGTCGAGCGTGTCGCCGTCGACAACCTTGGCCACCATGGCGGCGTACACGTACAGGTCCGGCGGCGCCGGGGCCGCCTTGGGCTTGATGCAGCGGCAGCCGCTCGTGTGGGTGTGGCCGGTGCCAGCGTCGGATACAGGCGCTGGCACCGGTGCCATCTGTTCGATCATCAGGAAGCGACGTAAGGAGTGAACGAGCCGTACACGAACGACTCGGGCCGGTCGCAGGCCAAGCCAATCCGCTCACTCGCCTTGATCGTTACCGTTCCCTCGATGAAGTTCATGCCGTGCTCCGTCGAGGCCTGCACGACCACGGTCTCCCTGTCGAACAGCTTGGCGCCGTACCCCCACGCGCCGAGCAGGTACTTGCCCTGCACCATGGCCGGGGTGTCGATGACGTTGAGACGCCACACGCGCTTCTCGGCGCCGATCGCGACCGACACGGCGACGCGGTAGCCGCCCTGCTTGTCCTCCTCCAGCTCGACGTCCTCGAAGTCCAGAGGGTGCATGACGACACCGGACGGGTCGTAGTAGCTGAGGATGGCGCGGGTGAGGGCGCGGCGGATCTGGGCGGTCTTCTTGTCCGACGCCAGGCCGGTGTAGAGCTGGATGCCCGGGGTCTGGGTGATGCCGAGCAGGTTCTCGCCGAGCCCGTCACCAAAGAGGATCTGCTCGTCCTCCTTCAGCTTGACGCCGTCGATCAGGTCGCGCTCCAGGATGCCGCGCAGCCTGGACTCGTCGGCGAGGGTGTTCTTGTGGATCGTCTCGTAGTGGCCGATCTCCGAGATCGGGCGGGTGTACGGCTCGAACTGCAGCGACGAGCGCGGCGCGCGGCCCCACGTGTCGGTCGGGCCGCCGGTGGGCGCGCTCACGCCGTCCGCGGCACGCCGCTCGGGGATCATGCCCGCGTTGTTGACGAAACCGGTCTGCCGGACACCGGAGATGATGTTGCTCGTGGTGGTCTCGGCGGGGAACAGGTCCCGCACCCGGTTGGGGCGGCGCTGACGCTCGCTGATGCCGACATTCTCGACGGTGCCGAAAGCGGGCGTGGTGTGCGTGCCACCCGACAGGGTGAACAGGTCCTTCTGCTCGAAGGAGTACAGGCCCTGGTCGATGGTGACGACGCCGCGCGGCTCACGGAAGTCACGCGCCTTCATCTCCTGATAGGCCTCCGACTCCAGGAAAGCCTGCGACAGGCTCTTACGCTCCAGGCCGCGCGCCGTGTTCGTGGCCAGCATGCCGGCGACCGGAGTGGAGGTGGGCTCTGCCAGGTAGGACAGGATGCCCGCGGCCTTCTCCTCGGTGATCAGCATCGCCTGGATCTGCTCAGCGCGATCCACCGACTTGAGGTAGTCGGTGTGCTGCTCCTTGGACAGGACGAAATGGCCGCGGCCGGTCTCGTCCTTCATGCTGTTCTGGATGCGCTCGATCTTGGAGCCCTCCTCCGCGAGGAGGCCCTTCAGTTCCTTGATCCGCGAGTTGGTGACGGTGGCAGTCATCTGCCTCTACCCCCCGGTAACGGCTGACATTGGTGTGCGTTCGTGTGCGATCCGCGCCCGGTCAGCACCGGGACCCCCGTGATCAAGGCGGCAAGCTAGGCCAAAGCACTGCTTACGTCGCACGCCCGCCGTTATGGTGATCAAGCTCGGGGGTTGGAACGTCCCAATGTGGAGGATTTAGTGCCGCGTCACCGTCTTGCTTTCGCCGCCGCTGCCGCCCTCGCGGTGGCCGCTGGCCTCCCGGCCGCCCCCGCCGCCGGAGCCGTGCAGTCCCCGCCCGCCGCCAACACCGTGGCGGGCCCGGCCGAGGGCGCGGCCGCGTCGAAGATCCTCAAGTTCGGGCAGGCAGCCAAGATCATGAGCGAGAGCGGCAACCCGCTACGCATCTCGCCGATCGGCGTCTATTACCACCGGCCCACCTGGAAGCACGCGACCATGCCACGCAACAAGTACTTCGTGGCCATCGCCCTACGGGTCACGGCTCTGTCCAAGCCAGACACCATGCCGCCCGTGGCTGGCAGCTCCCAACTGCGCATCAAGCAGGGCGCCAAGGTCTTCACTTACAGCTCCGGCAAAGCGATGGAGGCGCCATGGGTCGGGCGGACCCCCGGAACGGAGGTGACGGCTCAGCCCGGCTCACCTGAGGTGATCTACTACTCGTTCGACCTGCCCAAGACGGGCGGCATCTTGGAATGGTCAGGCCCCGCCGGCGCGCACCGCTGGCAGATCCCTGCCAGCAACTCCGGCAAGGCCACCCACGAGGCTCTCCTCGACGCCATCGCCGACTACGAAGGCCGCTAAGCCGAACCGGGAGCCTGCCACAGCGTGCGACCCACCGGCTCAGTGTCCCCACCAGCGCGCGGACGGGAAGGGCACGACCAGCCCCGCCGCGGCGGCCGTACCGCGACAGGCTCCCACCCGACCGCGCGCAGCGACGCGCCGTCCTCATCGGCGCGCGTGTAGGTGATCATCCGCTGGTATCCGAGAGCCTTGCCCGCCCGCCAGGCGGCGCCGTACAGGATGCTGCACGCGTTCCGGGTGCCGTCCGTGGCCACCCTGGTCACCTCCAGCGCCTCACCCGTGTCGAAGTGCCGGGCGACAGGGCGGCCGACGATCGCCACGCCGACCAGCCGCCCACCCCGAACTTTGATCTCCTGCGCGCCGGAATCGAACTCCTCAACGCCGCCGTCGACGACACCGATGGAGAACTTGTGGCCCCGCGGCGGCCGATGATGACGGTGGTGGCTGTCGACGAAGCCGCACGCCTGCGCGAACGTGACCGGGGCCAGGCGCAGTTCGCTCACCTGGCCGCCAGGAACTCGAGGACAGCCCTCCCCGCGCCGAGTTCCTCGGCGGTGAGGTGCTTGAGTTCGTTGGGCATCGCCGAGGGGGCGGTGGAGTCCGGCATGATCGTCGGCTCAGGCGGCATCTCGGGCGGCTGATGCCTGGCGGGATCGTGCTCGTCCAGCTCCTCCCAGCCGCCAGCCTCTTTCATGATCTCCTGCAGGATCTCGACGGCCTGCCGCATCCGCTTCAAGTTGCGGTCGGACAGGACACGGCCCGCCTTCGTCTCCCAGCGGCCGCCCTCCTGCTTCAGGCCCGGCTCCGGCACCTCGTCTGCGGGCGGTGTGCTGGCGTCGGCCGTACCGGCGAGAGGGAAGTCCTCATGGTCGTCTTCGACCGCGAGCGTTACCGCGCCGAACGTGACCGGCGTGGCCGCCACGGGGGAGGGGAGCGGGGTGCCGGGCTCCAGGTAGGTGAGGGTCATATGCGGGGTGAACCCGTGGTCGGCGGCATACCAGATGCCTGCCTCGTCCAGCGCGGCCACGACCCGCTGGCGCAGCTCGGCCAGACCGGGCACATCGACGGGCACCCACGCGGGTACACCGTCCTCGCCCTCGGGGAAGGCGCCGATGCCGCCGATGATGCCCGACAAGGGCTCGGAGGCGGCGGCGACCTGCTCGACCACCACGGCAGCGTCAGCCAGGGCCGCCTCGTCCAGCCCCTTACCGAGGTAGGCGAGCGTCACATGCAGCTCCCCCGCCTCGAGTCCGCCGTCGACGGCGACGGCCTGGGCGACGTCGGCGGGGATGGTGAGCGACACCATCGCCCGAAGCTCGTCCACGCTCTGCGGCTCACCGGCAGCGTCGGCGCCGTCGTCGTAGCCGTCGAGCAGCTCATCCCACTCCCCAGCCAGGTCGGCCTTCGAGACGATGCCTGACTTCACGCTGAGCGTCATGGTGTGCGAGGCGGCGCCGAACAGCACCTGCGAGTACTCGAACCAATCCAGGTCATAGATACGGCGGACGCCGCTCTTGGTGTCCTTGCGGGCGCCGCCGGGCGGCACCGAGTAGCCGATGGACCACTCACCCTCGCTGGACTCGCCGTAGAACTTGGCCTCTTCGTAGGCGTCCCGGCCCGCCTTGGTGTTCAGGTTGTAGAGAGCGCGCACGAACACCGCTCCCGCCTCGGCCGGCCACGGCTTGCCGTCCTTGGTGTGCTTGGGCAGCCTCGGATCGCCGGGCAGCCACTCTTCGTACTGTTCCGCCCGCGACACCCACTTCTTGGTGTCATGCGAGTGAATGCCCTTCGGGCGGCGTAGGGCGATCGTGCGCGTGAAGGCGCCCGGCATGATGATGTCGCCGACGTTGTCCTCGATGCCGGTGATGGAGACCAGGCAGCGCACGGTCCCCACGGGATCGTCTGCTGCGATGGCCAGCGGTGAGACCGCGACCGACTTGTGTTCCAGCTGCACCGTCATGTTGGGCCCCCTCCCGGACGAAAGTCGCGGGAAGAGTGCCAGGACGGCGAGCTAACGTCGCCAGGAGCGGCAGAGCACGCCCAAAGGCGCGCGCTGCCGCTGGCCTGGGTCAGGCGTAGGTGAAGCCGCCCGCCTTGGACACCGTGCCTGCGTCGGTGGTCACCGCCACGGCGACGGCCCCCACCGTCTTCGCGGGCGTCTTGCACGTGATCCTGGTCTCGTCGACCACCACCACGCTGGTGGCGGCGGTCCCGCCGAACGTCACCGTCGTGCCGGGCGTGAAGTTCGCGCCGCGGACGGTCACCGTGGTGTCGCCCGCGGCCGCGCCGGTGGCCGGGGTCACCGAGCCGATGGTGGCGTCGGGGAAGCAACCGTTGAGCCGTGACGTCGGGATGAGCGCGTCCTTGGGGAAGCGCAGCTTCCGCTTGCCCTCTGGGAAGGACGTGCCGTCCAGACGGCTGCCCTCGTACAGGTTTTCGCTGACGCGGACAATCGGATCGGTCACCGGCACCGCAGCGGTCTTGGCGGTGGCCGCCGCCTTGGTGAGCTGGGTGCCGTTCGCGGCGTACAGAGCCATCATTACCCCCTGATTAGTGGAGGGGGTGGTGGACAGCTCGGCTGGGACGAGCACTGCGACCGGCTGCCAGTGAAGCAGCAGGATGAGCAGGGCCGTCGCGCCGAGTATGACGCCGACGAGGAAGCCGACGCGCCACCTGATCCCCGAGTCCATGAGCGGGAGGGTGCCTGAGCCGTCCGCTTACGTCATCTTGCTTCTCCGGCGTCAAACGATCACAAAACGTTATTGTGGGTTCGTGCGACTCCCGGACACCGCAGCCCCTCCCCGTTGGATGCGCCTCAAGGTGTACGCCAGCCAGCTCGCCCGCCTGGTAGCCGCCCTTGCCGGGGCAGCACTCATTGGCGTGCTGGTATGGGTTCTTGGGCCTGGGGCCAAATGGACGCTCACGAACCTCGACGGGGTCACAGAGCTCAGCGGAGACAAGCTCGCGACTGCTCTCGATGCCATTCGAGGTCGAGCATTAGCCATCCTTACAGGCATCGCGGCGCTGGTCGCTGTCTACTACACCGCAAGAAACGCGCGGACGGCTCGTGAAGCCCTACAGCTCAGCCAGGAAAATCTACGACTGAGTGAGCAAGGCCATGTCACTGACCGATACACCAAGGCTATCGAGCAACTAGGTTCAGAGAAGGCCGATATCCGCCTCGGTGGTATCTACGCCTTGGAGCGAATTGCTCACGACTCACCTCGCGACCGTCAGACAATCCTGGATGTCTTGTGTACCTTCGTCCGCGATCACTCGCACGACAAGGATTCTCGCCACCGGCCGGATGTTGGGGATCATCCGGACACTCCGCGTGTAACCCGGCCATCCTTAAGAGCAGACCTTGGGGCGGCTCTCAAGGTGATATCCAGGGCCGACCGTTCGCCAGATGACCGAATCGACCTCAGCCAGGCGAACCTCCACGGCGTAGACCTCGTGCGAGGGAACTACAGCAGAGCCAACCTCTCATATACAAACCTCACCCGCGCCAATCTTCTCAAAGCGAACCTATCGGGCTCGCTCATGCTGTTCACCGATTTCACACGGGCCCATCTTCAAGACGCCGACCTCCGCGACGCGATACTCATGGGTACGAACTTTGCGAATGCGAACATTCGCGGCACGGACTTCCGTGGGGCCGACCGAGAAAAGGCCGAATGGTTAGGCGCGCATGACAGTGATGAAACTCTGTGGCATACAAACGACGACCTTCCCTCCTAGGCAGTCCCCGCTCAATCCCGAGCGACTATTCTCTTACGATCTTTACTACCTGCGTCCAGGCCTGCAGCGCGGCCAGCACACTCACCGGTTCGCGCACGTCCAGAGCCGTGACCGGCTGGTGTGGGAAGACGATGTCGGCGCCCTGCCGCCCGGCCAGCAGGCCCACCACCTTCGGGGAGCCGGACACGATGCCGGTCGTGGCCGCCGCCTCCGGCCGCGCCCGGCCGACCGTGACCGCGTACGCCACCCCGTCGACGTAGCCGTGAACCTCAAACACGCTGACCGCCTTCCCCACCGTCGTAGTCGACGCTGCCCGACTCAGCCGGTACGACCGCCCGATACCCGGCGATGAACGCCCGAGACAGCGGCCCGCCCGCCGCCCGCCACGGGTTCTTCTCGATCCGGCCACCCTCGACGGCGACCGCCCGCCCAGCCAGCCGGGCGGCGCGTAGCCGCACCTCCGACACCTGCTCCTGTCCCATGGGCGATGCCCCTCCTATCGGGTGAAGCGGCGGCCCTCACGAGACCGCCGCGCTGCTCGAACATCACGGTCACGCCCGAGCACGTCGGCGACGTACTCGGTGTAGTTCTGCCACCCGTTGGCGCGGAACCAGTTGTACAGCTCGTCAGAGGCGTAGGCGTTGACCCGCCGCCAGTCCCCCGAGAACAGACTCTTCGGATCCACGCCGGCGGCGCGGCCCCGCGCGTTGACCATGTAGCCGTTCGTCGCCGCCTCTGCCTGGCCGTACTGGAACTCGACCCATTCGTCGTACTGGCGGCGCACCCGCCGATCCACCGACTCTCCGGGCACGCCTTCGTCGACGGCGCTGCGGCGGCGTTCGGCCTCCATCTGCTCGACGGTGACGCCGTACACGTGCGCCCACGCCTCCTCGCGGTCCATCTCGCCGGAGGCGACGAGCGCGTCGATGCGGGCATCACGCTCCCGCTCGGCCTGATCTTCGGCGTCCCACCGGTTCAGCACCTCGGAGATGCGGGCCGCGCTGTAGTTGTCGTCCAGCGAGCCGAGCAGGTCGGCCAGGTCCTCGGCCGACAGCTCCTCGAGGTTCACTCCTTCCAGCGGATCGCCCTCGATGATGCGACCGCGCAGTTGGGCCATGATCCGCTCGTAGGCGGGGGAGTTCCATTCGACTTGGCCGAGCAGCGCCTGGAGCTCCTCGACGGACAGCTCATCGAGGTCGACCCCGTCGAGCGGGTCCTTGCCGGGCCCGTCCTTGCCGGTGCCGAGCATGGCGAGCACGCCGAGCAGCCACGCGCGCATGTCGTCGTCGAGGTAGTCGGCGCCTCCCATGAGCGCTTCCATGCCGGTGGTGAAGACCTCGCCGCCGCCGTGCGGGTAGATGCGGCCGGTGTACTTGGAGGGGAACCCGCCGTCGTAGCCGACCTCGCCGGGGAACATCCCTACCGAGACGAGTTCGCCGCGCTCGCGGTGGCCGACCTCGCCGCTCGACGTGCGCTCCCACAGGAACGCCCGCTCGGCCTCGCGCAGGCCGGGCAGCCGGTGCTGGAAGGCGTGCCCAAGCTCGTGCACACCCGCGCGGAACTGCTCGTCCGGCTTCGTGTCCGGCAGGACCACGGTGTGCCGGTCCCGGCTGTAGCCTGCCCGACCGGGACCGCCCATGATGTCGGGCTTGGCGACGGCCAGCCCGACCGGGCCCTGGTCACCGAGGAAGGCGACCCAGTCAGCCGGGTAGACGTCCTCGACCCGGCGCATCGCCTGAACCGGCTTGTGGCTCTCCTTGCGGGCCTGCCCGCCCCCGGTGCGGTACTCCAGGCGGGCACCACCGAACGACCGCACCTGGCCGAGCACCTCCAGCGCGGCCGCGCGGCGCAGCTCGGCGACGCGGAGCTTGGCCGCCTGATGCGCCTTACGAGCCTTGTTCACCTCACGTTCGGCCCGATCGAACACCTTCTGGTGCGTCGTGTCCGGCGTGTTCAGGCCGTTGGCGAACGCGTGGCGGTTGGCCTCAGACTCGGCCTTGGCCAGTTCGCGCTCCGCGTCCCACATCGCCTTCTCGGCCGCCTGCGCGCCCGCGACAGCCTCCCGGTACTCCGGCGTGTTCAGGCGGGCGGTGAGAGCCTGGTCCACCTCGGCGCCCGCGGCCTTGATGACCGCCAGGTGCCGCATGGCGTGCTCGCCGGGCCCGTCGTCGTCGGCGACGTCCGGGACGGTCACGGTCACCTGCTCGATCTCAGGGTCGTAGCCGTCTTCCAGATCGGATAGGTCGAGTGGCTTGTACACGGTGCGGGTCACCTGCCGGTGCCCCACCTCGCCGAGATTGGCTGGGAGCGCCCGGCGGAAGGCGGCCAGCCGCTCAGGCAGGCTGCCCTGCACGGCGGGCAGGCCTGCCGGGGCCTCGTCGGCGGGGCCGAACAGCGCCTCCACGTCCAGGCGGCGAGCCAGCGGGATGTCCACCGTGGTGGGCGGGTCGGTGCGGAACTGCTCCAGCATCCGCGCCAGCGCCTGATCGTGCGTCTCGCCGGGTAGCGGATCGACCTCGAGGATCGACTGGGTCAGGTTGGCCGCGGCCCGCTCGTGGATCTGGGCGACTAGCGGCGCGAGCCGGTCGGCGAGCGCTGCCGCGTGGGCCTCGTCGCCTCCGGCCAGCGCGCGGGCGGCCTGCAGGGCGGGCGCCTGCTGGTCGAGCCGCTTCCACGCGTCCTCGACCAGGTCGGGGGAGCGCAGCCATGCCCGGTCCCCGGCCTCGGGTGGGTGGACCCGGCGCATGCCGAGCTCGTCGCTGATCGCCGCCGCCGCGCTCCGGTACAGGTCGAGTTCGGCTTCGCCGAGCGCCTGCCGTACGGCGCGGACGCGCGCCACCTTGCGGCGGCGGGCCTGCTGGCGGGCGATGCGCAGCTCGGCGTTGTCGCCGCCGCTCGCGTGCCGTGTCACCTGCAAGGTGGCGTCGTCGTCGAGCATGACCATGGTGGCCAGGTCATCGGCGTAGGTGCGCACCAGCGCGGTGGTACCGATCCGGGTACCGTCCGGGCCTGCCAGCGGGGAAAGCTGCTCGACCGTCCCGGCCGCGCCGCCGTGCGCCGCATCGACACTGATCCTGTCGCCGACCCTGACCGCGCCCGGGTCGACGCGGCCCTCGCCGGAGTCGTCGAGGACCGCCTCCCACGACTGGTCGGTCGAGGGCTCGCCTCGGCCGACGCGCAGCACGGAGGGGAAGCCGCGCGAGGTGAGCGTGAGCTCGCCGCCGTCGCCGCCCTCGGCGATCACGGCCCACTCCTCGACCGGGTCGAACTCGCCGCTGGTCTTCCACAGCGACACAACCTTCCGGTCGGTGCCGGCCACGCGGATGGTGTCGCCGGGCTGCACCCGGTCAGGGGTGATGTGCTCGCGCCGCCGCTCGGGGGCGGGGGCGGGTTCGACGTCGGCCGGGAGGTCCGGCATCAGGAACACGTCCACCCCGGCGGCCAGGATGCGCTGCTCGCGGCGGCCGTCGTCGTGCTCGACGGTGACCGTGACGAACGGGAAGCGGGCGACGGGCTTGGCGTCGACCACTCGCACCGTGACGGCCGGGCCTCCGGCATGGTCGGGGATGGCGATCACGTCGCCCGCGGTGAGGTTTTCCGGGTTGGCCTTCTCGGGGGCGACGCGGTGCGGCTCGTGCGGCGGGGCCGGGTATCCGACCAGCCGCGCGTAGGAGCCGTCTACCCAGGAGGCGGCCCGCTCCAACGACCTGCGCTGTACGGCGGGCATGTCGCCCCCGGCGAGGGCGCGCAGGCGCTGGCCGAGTGCGCGCATCTGCTCGGCGCTGACAGGCTGGCTCGCCCGCAGCCTGGCCGCAGCGGTCCGCGCCTGTTCGCTGGCGTTCTCGTCGTCCTCGAGCGCCAGGGCGAGCACCCGCTTGCGGATGTCGGAGCGCAGCCGGACGCGGGTGGCTGGTGTTCCGTCCGGCAGGCTCGTGATGGTCGAGCGCGGCTTGCGCTCGCTGGGCGGCTTCGGCGTCCGCTTCCGCTTCGTTCGTAGGCCGCGGCCGCGGGTGACGGTCTCACCGGCGTCCGCCTCGATCAGCATGGGGCGCCCGTCCGGGTCGAGCAGGTCGAAGGCGATGCGGTCGCCGTCGCGTTCGATGCCGACGATCTTGGAGGCGTGCCCGTCGTCGTTGATCAGCCACTCGCCGACCACGACGTCGCTCGCGGCCGCCGGGCCGATCTCGGGCTGGCGGCGTGGCCGGGTGCGCTTGGTGACCTGCTCGCCTTCGCGGCGGGCGCGGAGGGTGCGCCGGTCGTCCTCGCCGCGTTCGGTGGTGATGGTGAGGCCGCCCGCCCGGGTGACTTCCTCCACCGTGACCGTCTCGGAGCCGTCAGGGGTGTCGACGCGGTCGCCGACGCTGACGTCCTCGACCGGCGCCGCCTCGGGGATGCCGTCGTCGGCGGCCCGCTCAGCCTCCTGGCGTGCCTGCTCCCACTCGGCGGCTCGGCGGTGGGCGGCGCGCGGGTCGCCGCCGAGCATCACCAGCCGGTCGGCCAGCGTCTGCCGCAGCGTCTTGACCTGGGCGGCCCGAATCCAGTCCAGGTCACCGTCCTGGGCGGCGGCCAGCGCAGCGTCCGCGCGTACCCACGCGATCTCCGCGTCGGCGGCCGGGACCTCACCGTTCTCGGCCGCTTCCGCGATGGCGTCGAACGTGGTGACCGCGTCGACCAGGGCGGGCCCGCCAGCTTCGTCCAGCATCTGGCGGCGGCGTTCGGCCTGCTCGTCCATGTTCGTCTGCCGGGTCTCGGCGCGGCTGTCACGCAGCCTGGCAGCCTCATCGGTCGAGGTGGCGGCGTCGGCCGTACCAAGACGATCAACGGGCTCGGTGAGGCGTACAGGGCCGGGTTCGGGCACGTACCGGGCGGGCTGGTCGCCCTCGAACTCGATCACGTCGGCCAGGCGTACGGGCTGGCCGGGCTGGTAGCCGTCCGGAATGGTGCCCTCCCAGACGCGGCCGTCGCTCTGGGAGAGGTAGGAGCCGAACCGGGTTCGGATGCGGCGGACGCCGTCGCTGGTGCGGACGACGCGGATACGGTCCCCCGGCATCAGGTCGCCTGGCTCCACCGTCTCCGTGGCCCGCTCGACTGCGCCCGCAGGCGCCGGGGTGGTCGGCTCGTCCGGCTCCGGCTGAGGTGTGGGCTGGTCAGAGGTTCCCATACGGAAAGTGCCTTCAGGCTCCTCCACGTTCTCCGACGTGGGAGAGACGTCGCCGATTCCTTCCCCGCTGTCGGGCACGTCCGCGACGGCGAACCCGTCGTCGTTGGCGTGCACGGACGGCGTCGGGTCGTCCAGGCTCACATTCAGGTCCGGGTCCGGGTCCGTCGCCGGGTCCGGCATGATGGCCGGACGCAGCTCGTCTAGCCGCCCCTTCAACAGCGCCAGCTCGGTCACTGCCGCCTTGTACGCGTCGCCGTCCGGCTGGCCCTTCAGCTCGTCCAGGTGCGACTGCGTCTTGATGATCTCGCCCAGCAGCCGCGACCGCTCCCGCGCCTCAGCGAGCTGCCCGGCCTTCGCGAACGGCTTACCGACCGCGCCCTGCATCTTGCCGACCTGCTCGCGCAGGTGGGCGATGCGCTTGTCCGCGGCCTCGATCTGCGGCTCCAGGCCGGCGAGCCGGTTCTCCAGCGCGCGCAGCATGCCGTTCCCGGACCCGTCCGTGAGCTGATGCCCCCGGTAGGAGGAGACGCCGCCGGAGAAGTCGAACCCGACGTCGATCACGCGGAAAAGCTGGTCGCCGTAGTAGCGGCGCGTCTTCGTCGCGTAGATGGGGTGGCCGCCGAGCTCGCCGACCTGGACGGGCCGGTCCTCGGCCGCGGGCCCGTCGCGGACGTCGCGGACCGCCTTCAGGAGCGGCTCGTACACGTCGGCGCGCTTGTCAGTCTCCAGGTCACCGACCTTGATCATGAAGTTGTCGCCGCGCGTGTCCACCCGGGCGGCGATGGCTTCCTGCCATTCGCCGATGTCGGCGGTCAACTCCTGGACCATCTGCTCGGCGCGGGTGATCTGCTGCGCCAGGTTGCCCTGGTTGCGGTCGTGGGCGCGGTCGAGCCGCTCCAGCCGGTTCAGCTCCGTGTCGGCCTTGGCCTTGTCCATCAGATACGGGTTGCCGGTCGCCAACGCCTTGACCTCGGCGAAGGAGAGAGCGGCGTCACCGATGTCCTCGATCTCCCGCACGTCGAGGGTGCCGCGCTTCATCTGAGCGATGAACTTCTGCTTACGCTCGACCGTCTGCCACGAATACCCGTCAAACGTCCCTTCCGTGACATAACGGATAATTCGGACGTCCTTGTCATGCATGGTCTGGTTGAAGTTGCCCTGCCTCTCCACGCGCCCCTCACGCTGGGCAAGGTCGGCCGGCCGCCACGGGCAGTCCATGTGGTGCAGGGCGACGGCGCGGGCCTGCACGTTGGTGCCGGTGCCCATCTTCTCCGTGGAGCCGAGCAGGACGGCGATCTTGCCGGTGCGGGCGTCCTCGAACAGCTTCGCCTTCTGCGCGTCCGTGTTGGCTTCGTGGATGTAGCGGATCTTGTTCTCGGGCACGCCCCGGGCGACCAGCTGAGCTTTCATCTCGTCGTACGCGGCCCACGTCGAGACATCGCCGTCCCCAGCGGGCGCGTCGACCAGCTCGTCAGGAACGCCCAGCTTCGGGTCGGGCACCGTCACCAGAGTGTCGCCGCGGGCGATGATGATCTCGTCGACGGCGCCGATGGCAGAGTCCAGCGAGACGATGAACGCCTGCCGCTCGTCATCCCATGCGACGCCGGTGATGCGGGTCGGCGTGCCGCTGCGGTTCAGCCACTGGCCAGCCTTCAGCTTCTCCGCGGGCACCTTGGTGCCTCGGGGCTTGCCGGGCTTCTTCTTCGGCGTGCCCTGGTCCATGAACACGATCTGGAGCGCGCCGGGCGTCGGGTGGAGTTCGTCGTCGTCCTTGCGGACGGGGTACTGCCAGTCCTTGGAGTGCTGGTAGATCTCGGCGATCTTCTCGGCGGCGACCTCCAGCTTGCCGCCGGACTGCGGTGTGCCCGGGTCGAGCAACCGCATGTCCAGCGCAGCTCGCTTGCCGTCGCCGGAGATCTTGAGCATGTTGTCCTCGACGACCCGGTCTTCGTCGGGGTCGATGGGGCCGTCCCACTCCTCTTCGGGGACGCCGTTGATCCACTTGCGGGCGTTGCCGCTCCGGACCGCCTCGGCGCGGTGGCCCAGGTCGGTGATGTATTCGAGCTGCTCAGGGGAGGCGGGGACGACGATGGTCTCCCCGCGGTTGCCGTTGGCGTCTTTCCGCACAGGCGGGGTCGGCAGGCCCAGGTCGTCGGCGGTCTTGACGTCGGCGAACACCCGGTAGATGCGCAGCAGCTCGGGCACGTTGCGGAACTTCGCGAACCTGGCCTTCTGCCGGAAGCCGTTGCCGTCCGGGTTCAGTTCGATGTCGGTGATGACGTCGCCGAAGGTGGCCGCCCACGTGTCGAAGTCGTCGATCCCGGCCTCTTCGAGCAGATCTGGGCGCAGGTAGCGCATCATCACGTACGCCTCGGTCACCGAGTTGGCGATGTCGGTGCCGGTGGCGAAAGTGACGACGCGGCCGGACTCCGAGCGGCCGCGCAGGTAGTGCAGCTTCATGTGCAGGTCGCTCGCGCGGCCACTGCCGTCGATCCCTGCGCCCTCGATCCGCGAGGGGGTGCGCAGGTTCTTGTACATGTGGGCTTCGTCGACCATCAGGTAGTCGATGCCGGTGTGCTCGAAGTAGACGGCGCCTTCGTCCTTCTTCGAGTCGAGCTTGGCCTTGAGCTTCTCCTCGGCCTGCACGAGCTGACGCATCAGCCTCTTCAGTAGACGGGAGTCCTCACCGAATTCGCGGGCCCGCTCGATCGCGGCGCGCAGCTTCTGCAGTTCGTCATCCCGGTAGTCGCGCTGCACGTCCGGGTGCATGTCGATCTTCTCGAACGCCTTCTGGGTGAGGATGACGGCGTCCCAGTCGCCCGTCGCCGCGCGGGCGACGAACTCGCGCCGCTTGTCCTTCTCCAGGTCCTTCGTCCCCGCCGCCAAAATCTTGGCGTTCGGGTACAGCTCCAGGAACTCGCGGGTGAACTGCTCCAGCATGTGGTTCGGGACAACGATCGCGGGCTTGCGCGACATCCCGGTCCGGCGCAGCTCCATCGCGCCCATGACCATCTCGGCCGTTTTGCCGGCGCCGACCTCGTGCGCCAGGAGCACCGCGGGCTCGTTGACGATGCGGGCGACTGCCGCCTTCTGGTGTTCGCGAGGCTTCCACCCGTGCGCGAGGCCGGGCAGGGCCGGATTCGCGCCGTCGTAGGAGCGCAGCACGATCGAGTTGAAGCGGTCGTTGTAGACGCGGGCCAGGCGTTCGGCGCGGTCGGGGTCCTCCCACACCCACTCCGAGAACCGCTCGGACATCTCCTGCGCTTTTTGCTGCGCCTCGATCGTCCCGGCCGGGTCGGCGACGCTGCCGCCGCCCGGAGTCGATTGGGTGACCTTGATCGTGGCCTGGCGCAGCAGCGACTCGGCGATCTCGATGGCCGACCACTGCTTACGGTCGGTGCCGTAGGTGTGGCGGGCCTCGTAGCCGTCCTTGTCGCCGTTGACCTCCCACAGCGACCCGCCCGCGTGGTTCACCTTCACGCTCGGGTCGTTGAGGATGTCGCGCAGGAACTCCTGAATGGTGGCGGCGTTGATCCACGCAGCGCCCATGCGGGCGTCGATCTCCCCGGGGGTGAGGTCGCGGGGGAGGACCTCCTCCAGGGCGGCCGCGTTGAGCGCGAACCGCGGGTCGTTCTCGGCCGCTTCCCGCGCCAGGGCGAGCTTCTGCCGGACATTCCCGGACAGGTAGTCGGCGGCCGGGACGTACTGGCGCTGGCCAGGCAGGAAGTACGGTTCGCCCGACTCGGTGTAGAACGGCGGCTGCTCGTAGACGCGGTTGCCGAGACGCTGCCGCGCCTCCTCCTCGCCGTCGACGCCGAGCAGCTTGGCGACCTCGTCCAGGCGCAGCTCGCCGAACCGGTCGATGACGACCGCCATGGCCTCGCCCGGGTCGTCCGTCTCGGTAATGGTCTTCTTCGCCGCGACGACGCGGTGGTCGAAGATGTCGGCCTTGCGCGTGCTGTCGGTGTCCGGGTCGTAGTCGTCGAGCGCGAACACGATCGCGCCGGCCGGGTCGGAGCGGAGCAGGCCGATGGCGGTGGCGGCCATCTCCGAGTCGGCGACCTTGCGGCCCTCGGCATCCGCCTTGGCCTTGGCCTCCTTGGGTGTGAACCGCCGGTTGGCGCGCTTCGACGTCGGCCCCCACCTGCGGGTGTAGTCGTCGTGGCGGCGGTTCAGCTCGGCGCGCAGCTCGTCCATGCGCGGCGTGTCGCTCTCGGAGCTGTTCTCCTCGGCGAGGAGGGCGCGGGCGACGTCGCGCAGGCCAAGCAACGCGGTGAGCTGTTCGACCTGCGTGGGGTGCACGTTGGCCGGGTTGGCGCGGCCGTCCTTCACCTGGGAGAAGGTGCCGTCGCCGTTCAGGTGCAGCGCCCCGTCGTGGCCTTCGTGACGGGCGGCGAGTTGCAGCCGCTCCACCGGCTCGTCGGACTGCTCGAACGTGGCTCCCCGCTCCTGGGCGTCGGCCACGATCCGGTCGAGTGCCTCCCGCATCGCGGGGGCGGCGTCGCGGTCGCCCTTCACGACCACGTCGTGGTCGGTGAACTGGCCGCGCCCGGTCGTCAGCTCGCCGAGGATCTGCTCGGGATGCTGCTGGAAGTAGGCGTTGATCGGGTGGGGTGACCCGTTGACGTCAGTGATCGGGGCGTTGATCCAGGAGGTGTCTCCGGCCGGTTCGCCTTCGCCGCGCTTACGGAAGATGAGCAGGTCAGTGACGACGTCGGTGCCGGCGGCCTTGCGGTGCGCGCCGGACGGGAGCCGGACCGCGCCGACCAGGTCACCCATGCGGGCCATCTCGCGTCGGGCGGAGTTGTCCTCGCTGTCCATCGTGTAGCGGCTGGTGATGACGGCGACCAGGCCGCCCGGCCGGGTCAGGCCCAGGCTCTTGAGGATGAAGTGGTTGTGGATCGAGTGCTTGCGCTCGGGGTTGTAGTCGCGGTCCACGAGCCAGTAGTCGCCGAACGGCACGTTGCCGACGACCGCGTCGAAGCTGTTCGCCGGGGCCCGGGTGTCCGCGAACGACTCATTGCGGACGGTGGCGTCCGGGTAGAGCGCTTGGGAGATGCCCGCCGTGGTCGGGTCGAGCTCCACACCGGTCATGTGGGCGCCCTCGGGCGCCATGCCGATGAACGTGCCCACACCGGAGCCGGGTTCGAGTACGTTGCCGCCGTTGAACCCCAGCTCGCGGACGGCGTCCCACACCTCGGAGACGATCGCCGCGTCGGTGTAGTGGGCGTTGAGTGTGTTCACCTCGGCGTCGCGCCACTCGGCGTCGCTCAACATCTCCCGAAGCTCGGCACGCTCGGGCGCGAACGACTCCCACCGCTTCACGGCCCGCTCGAACTTCGCCTGGTCCGGGGTGCCGTCGCTCTGCCGGAACCGCTGCTCCTGTACCAGCGGACGCGGCTCGAACACGATCGGGAGCGACCCCCACCCGGACCAGCGGGCCAGGATGCGCCGCTCCTCCTCCGTGGCGGGCCGGTCCTCCGCCTGCAGCGCGCGCAGGGTGCGCACCGCGGCGATGTTCGCGCGGGCTTTCGCCTTCTCACCCGCCGGGGCCAGGTCCTCCTGTGAGGAGGGCCGGAAGCTCTCCTCTGCCGGAGTTACGCCGGCGGCAGTTCCTCGTTCTCCCTGCCGGGCTCGGGCGTCAGGAACACCTCTTCGTCCAGCACCATCTGCCGGGCGGTCGTCTGCGCGTTCGCCAGCCTGCCCACCCGATCCTCGAAGCTTTCCCCGGCCGGAGCCTTCCCGGCCAGATCCTCCGCCACCTCGTCGATCCGGTCCTCCACCCGATACGCCAGGGCCAGGAAGTGCTCGTCCGGATTCTCCAGCTCCGCGAACGCCTGCGGTAGGTACGTCTGCCAGTACCGGCGCGCGAGACTCGCGATCTCGCTCGTCGTCATCGCCATCGTCTTCTCCCTCGGCCGGGCTGTCGTCGGTCGGCGCTGGCCCGGTCTTGGGGGCGCCCATTGTAGAACTTACCGTAGCAGGATCATCACGGTTCGTGTCAATCTGTGTGGGTTCGTCCCGTCCGCGCTCTCGCTCAGCCCGCCGGCGACTCATCTCATCGCCCAACATCGTAAGGATCTGCTGCGAGACGCCCGTCCCCATAGGCGAGTTCCGCGCCCGCCACCCCAGCTCGTCCAACTCGGCTTCGCTGAGCTTGGTCATGTCGAGCGTCTGCGGGTCGGGCAGCTCATTGTGGGAGTGCGTCCACTCGAACCGGGCGGCCCCAACTGCATGGTTCGTCTTCGTGATCTCGGCCTGCGCGATGTCCCGCCTCGGCATATGGCGGGGCAGCCCCTGGTAGGCAGCATTCAGCTCCCGCTGGTAGTCCGAAGCGGCTTGCTCGACGGCGCGGTAGTCGTCACCGCTGAGGGCCTCCACCAGGCGCCCGCGCGCCGTGGCGAGACGCTGCTCGACGTCGCGGGGCAGCAGGCCCGGCCGGATCGACAGGTCCCGCTCCAGCCGTCCACCCTCATCCGGCGCGGCGGCGCTGCCGTCGTCCTGGGGCAGTGGCTCCCACCCGCGCAGCACGGTCAGGCGGGCGTTCCACGAGCGGGCCTCCGACCCACGACGACCATCCGGTCCGATGTAGGAGATGCGGCCCCGGGCGCGCGGGCCCTTCCCGACCTTCTCCGGGACATTGGTGATGATGACCTCGCGGCCGCCGCGGCCGCCCGGGTTCGGCAGGTACACCCGGTCGCCTCGGTCCAAGTCCTTGAGCAGCGGCGTCACCTCGACGGTGTCCGGCTGCTCACGAAGCTGCGCGCCTGCCCACGCGGCCAGGTCCTCGTCACTGCCCTTGCGCCGCCAATGCGACTGGATGACGGACCGGTTGCGCTCCATGCGGTCACGGGTCGGCTGAGGCATGTCCGGCCACGCCTCGAATGCCTCTCCGGTCAGCCGCATGGCGCGGCCATAGTCGCGGGCCTCGAATGCCTCTTTGGCCTGCTGAGATAGGGCCTTGGCGCGTTCCTCGCCCGTGGCGGCCGTTTCGCTATCGGCCTCGGGCGCGGCGGCCTCCTCGGGAACCCCCTCGGGGGCCTCCTCCCTGGCGGGCTCTGCAGGCGGGGCGGGCTCTGGCTCGCTCCGCGGCCCCTGGTCGCGCTCGTGCGCGGTGAACATGTCCTCGGTGCCCTGGGCCTCACGCCCCACATCAGAGAACAGCCCAGACTGCGGAGCGCTCGGAACCGGCACGGCACCGCGCGGCTGCTGCTCCTGCCCGGCCTTGCCCGTCTTGTGGACCGCGTGATCCTCATCCAGCTCCCACGCCAGGCCGTCACCGTGCAGCCCGCCGCCTCCACCGGGGCTCTGCCACTGGGCGCCCCTGCCGCGCAGGGTCACCTTGGAGCCGCCGAACATGTCCGTCTCGACGCCCTCCACCACGCCCCGGACGGTCACCGTCACGCCCGGCTTGGGCGGGTTCTTCGCCGCCGGGCCCGCGAACCGCTCAGCGTTGGCGGCCGTCACCGGCACGTCGAACGTGACCCGGTCGCCCCGCTGCAGGCTGCTGGGCACGACGGTCTGCGGCGCCGCCGGGACAGGCTCCTGCCGCGCTTGCGAGGCCTGCTCGGCGGCGAAGAACGCCGCCATTTCCCTGGCTGCGGACTCCTCACGCCGCTGCTCGTCGTCGGTGGCGAGCCTGATGTAGTACTTGGGCTGGTCGCCGATCGTCAGCGCTGCCGCGCGGTCCTCCGGCCGCAGCGCCTTCTGGTTGTCCTCCGGGACCAAGGTCGCGTCGGGCTGCCGGTTCAGGCTCCGCAGCGCCTCATCCATCTGCTCGCGCGGCACGTCCGACAGCCGCGCCCGCAGGTCCGTGAGCGACACCCAGCCGCCCGGCTCCCGCTCCAACTCCCGCACCATCGCCCGGACACGCTGCTCAACGTCCCCGCCCTGGCCACCGGCCGAAGGGGCGGAGGTCTCGGCTTCCGCGTCGTCGTCGACCGTCACCTTCGCCACGAGCGCCCGCGCCAGGTCCGCAGCGTTCGGGTCGTCGCGGCGGATGGCGTCGACGAGCGTCGCGAGCTCCTTCTCGGGCAGCAGACGGGCCATGTCGTCGTCGTCCATGCGCACGTCGACCGGATCGGCCAGGTTGTCTACACCGCCGAGCCGTACCGTCCACCCGCCGCCCTCGGCCGGGGTGACCGTCTGGACGATGCCGGTCTGCCGGCTCGTCTCGCCGTCCGCGCGGGTGCCGTACAGCAGGACGGGCTGGCCAGGCTTCAGGTCCTTGATCGGGATGCGCCCGTCCGGCGTCGACGGCGTGAACTCCCGGGCGCCCTTACTGGGCTGCTCGACCGCCATCCCTGTCGCGGCCTGCGCCTTGGCGGTGGGCTCACTGCCGTCCGGCCGCTTCATCACCGTCAGGTAGTTGCGGTGGACCTGCTGCACCGAGCCGTTCTGCAGCCGGACCTCGATGCGGCCGCCGCCGACGTTCTTGACCACGGTGCCGCGGCCGCCGCCCCACACTGATACCAGCGCGTTGGTCTCGATGAAGCGGCCCTTGCGGTCGCGGGGGTGCTGGTCGGCGTCGAACTTGGCTGCCCCGAGCCCGCGGCGTGCCTTGACATCCCAAACGTCGATCTCGGACAAGTCGGCCCCCGTATGCCCCGCGTGTGATGTGTGCGGGGTGCAGGGTGCCGATTCGCGGGCTTAACGTCGCCTCGGCTACAGCGGGGGCAGCTCTCGCAGCCGCGCTTCTGCGTGAAGAACGAACTTGCGCAGCTTGTGGGTGAACTCGCTGAGGTTCATGTGTATGTTCATCGCCTCTCGGAGCAGGAGAGAGAGACGGGCAAGGCCTGGGTCCGAGGGCAATACGTTCGTTCGCTCCGCAAGGAGTTGGATGTAGGGCTCGGCGTCATTGCTCCAGTCGGTGTGGCGCAGCCGTCTAAGCATGCGTTCGGCGAGCGGCAAAAGATCTTCGAGCAGCGTATCTAGAGACCAACCCAAGTCCAGCTGTACGAAACGCGGCCGGACGACATCTCTCAGACGGATGAGCTCCCTCCTCACCTCGCCCACATACTCAGCGAACCCTACATGGACCGGATCGTGTCTCCATTGGTCGATGGCTTCTTGCAGCGCTTGTGCGGCCTCAGGACCGGTCGTCTCGGGCATCCCGGCGGCTCTAAATCTCGCGGCGTCAAGGAATTTCTTGAGGGGTGGGTCGTCGCTGGCGGGGCTGAAGGGAGTCTCGGCTGGCGGAAGCCTGCACACAAACTCCTGAAGCTGCTTCACCGACTCCGAGAAGAGCGCAATAGCAGCTCTGCGCTCTGCTCGTTCCGTCATGCGGTGCGACACGTCGTGGAGTATCAGGAGGGCGACAGGCACAGCGAAGAAGAAGGCTGTAACGCTGGTGAGGAGGTTGGTGACGAAAGGCACGGACGACCAGGCTCCACGCAGGTCGCCGCCCACGCCGACAACGATCAGCACCAGGCCGACGCACCACATGACGACCGAGATCCGCCGCGTCGAGATGCCAGCCGAACGCCATGACTGGGCAAGGAGCCGAAGCAGCCTGGCGAAGTCGGCGAAGAAGCCAGTCTTGCCCTTGCTGTCGTTCATGACCCTCCAGATAGACAGGGCCTACCCCTAGCAGCCGGTCATTGGCGCAGGTCAGTGTTGATGCAGAGGTTCGTTACCTCGCCAAGGAGACGACAAACCGCACCCGGCATCGGCAGTTCGCAACCTCCTCGACGGGGCCGTCGAAGTCGCCCGGCCATCGCAGCGCGGCATCGCCGACGTCGAAGGGCACACCAGCACGCCGCACCTGGCCGTCCGCCTCCAGATGGGAAGGACGCACCTGGCCGTCTCGCCGAGTCCGCCAGGTCGCCGACACCAGGCCGCCGGGCCCCGCAAGGTCGACGGCGACGACGTACTCGACAGCGTGGACAAGCCCAGTCGCTCCTTGTACGGCGGCGCGGGCCGCCCACCCCTCCAAGTCAGGAAGTTGGGCGCGCACGTCGGCCACCAGGCGGTCGATGTCCTTCCCGGCCGCGTCGCCGTCGCGGACCAGGTCTCCGAGGCGGCGGGCCGCGCCGACGATCCCCGCGACGAGCCAATTCCGCGCCTCCGCCACGGCGGCGTCGATCGCCGCACCGGTGGAAGCGTCGGCCGCTGCTCCGCCCGCGAGGCCTCCCGCCGCGGTGGCCGCGACGGCAGCGAGCACCGGGGCAAGCACGGCGGCCGCCTCCTCCTGCCACTGGTCGACGTCGGCGACCCGGTCAGCGTCGAGCGGCGCGTCACCCACCCTCGTGTCCGCCTTGTACTCGGCAACGAAATGGCGGGTGCCCTTGCGCAGCTTGGGAGAGGCGACGCGCGCCGCTGTCCGCTGCACCAGGCGGCGCACCAGCTGCTCGACGGCCTCCCGTACCCGGATCTCCGCGTCGTCCCGGACATCACCCGCCCCCGAAGGCTGCGGGTGAGCCTTGGTTTCGGCGCCGTCGAGGAACCCCTGCATCATCGCGAACGCCTGCCCGGTGGCAGGGTCCGACGCGCCGTCTGCCGTCGCGGCCGGGTCGGCAGACGCCTCTTCCCCTGCCGGGTCTTCGCCGGGCGGCTGCTCGGCGCCTACATCGGTGGCCGCCACGCCTTCCTGAGGCGGGCCGCTGTCGGGGGAGGCGAGTCCGAGCGCGGCCGCGTCCTCGGGCCGGGTCGGAATCGGCGTCTTACCCATCGCGATGTACAGCGCCCGCGTGTGCGGCAGCTCGAACGGGTCATACTCGGCGATCACCCGATACTCGTCCAGGGTCAGCAGACCTTCCTTCACCTCCTCGCGGGCTTCGCGCCGGCGGGCCTCGGCCGAACGGCGTAGCACCTCCACCGTGGAGGTGTCGAACTCGCCGCGCACCCTCGCCGCGGACTCGGCGTTGAACCCGGTCGTCAGGATCCGCATGTGGGGCGGCATCGTGATCGTCCAGAACGTGAACAGCTCCTGCTCGGCGTTGTCCCACGTCCGCCCCGAGGAGTTGCCGAGTACGGTTTCGCCGACGCCGTACGCGGCCAGGACCTCTTCCTTCGCACGGGCGGCCATGTCGCCGTAGGCCATGTCACGCGGCGTCGCCGCCAGGTCGACGTAGGAGAGTTTGCCGCCGCCGATCACGGTGAGCTTGCCCGCCTCGGCAGGTCCGCGCCCGAAGCGTTCCTCCAGCTTGCGGGCGTCGCTCTCGTTGGCGCGCCCCTCGACCGACAGCACGCCACCGGGGCGGCCGTCGTTGAGCATGAAACTGCTGTTGTAGATCTTGGCGAGGAAGTCCTGGTCGACCGACAGCCCGGCCGCCTGCAGCGGCGTGATGCCCATGTAAGGGTCGGTCGGATGCGGCTTGCGGAACCAGCGGACCCGCTCGGCAGGGATCGGGATACGAGTCCCGTCCGGGGTGATCGTCTCGTAGTAGCTGAGCAGATCACCGTTCTTGCCCGGCATGGGGCGGGTACGGCCGGGCGGCAGCAGGTCGAGCCTGATCGGCCGCCCGCGCCGGTCGGAGGTGATTTCAACGAACGCGCCCCGCGGGGAGAGCAGCACCTGGGCCGACAGTCGGTAGCGGAGTTGGCGGCCCGTCTCCAGCTTGTTCGCCTGGCCGTCGTTGAGCAGCTCGACGAGCGGGTCGTCCTCGACGATTTCGCCGCTCTTGCGGTCGCGGTGCACGTAGTCGAGGTTGGCCTGGTGCTCGGCGATGCTGTCGACGGCCTTGAACACCCACACGGTTCTCTCGAACGCCTCGGCGACGGCCCGCTCGACCGGCCAGGCGCGCCGCGCGGCCGCCGACAGGTTGGACGCCCAGTTGGAGACCGACACGGTCCCGAACCCGCCCATCGAGGAGGCGAGGAGCTGCTTCACCTCAAGGGTGTGGTCGAGTGGGCCGCTCTTGTTCTCGCGGGGCAGGAGACCGGGGAGGAAGGCTCGGCGTGCCATCAGCGCCGCCTCAGCTCGTCCGGCCGGAGGCGAGGAAGCCGCCCGCGACCATCAGGTAGCCGCCGAGCAGGGCCAGGCCGACGATCGGCTCCCACACGAACGCTGCCACGACAGTAAGCAGCGCGCCGAGGATGAGCAGGCCCAGCCCTGCGATGTCGCGCTGGACCCGCCGCCAGTACGCCGCCGGGTCGGGCTGCTCTACGAGCTCATTCGGGTCGAAATCCACGTGGGCCCCTCCGTGCCGGTGCCCGCCGCCGTGGCTGTGGGGCGGGCTCCGGGGCACGGTAGGGGCCCAGATCGTTTACGTCGCGCCGGGCGTCAGCGGAGCCCGTCCAGGCGGCTGGCCTGCATGCGGGCGGCCGGTTCGAGCTGGCGGCGCATCTTGCGCCGCTCCCGCAGCTCGCGGGCGACCTTCTCTTTGGCCTGCCGCATGGCGATCTCCTTGGCGGTGGTGCCGGGTGCAGGCTGGATGCGCCCGGCGCGCTCGCTCTGCTCGCCGCCGACCAGATGGCGGTTGTCTGTGTCGGCCGCGCAGGGCTCCCACACGACCAGATCGAATGGCAGCCAGCACTTCATGCACTTGCGGTCGAGCGCCTCGTAGACGAGGCCGTTCTCCTCGAAGTCCTCGAAGTGCTTCAGGTCGTCGGGGAAGCTGACGAACGGTTTGTCCGCCAACCTCCACATGAGCTCGGGGTCGGCGGGCATCATCCACAACGCGAGGCCCCATACGTGGCCCGGCGGGTAAGGCATATGGCTATCTCTCCCAGCAGTGGGCGCGTCACCCCTCGGCCAGGCGGCGGCGCCGCCGGAGCACCCCCGGGACGGACCGGGACAGGAAAGGGCTCACGGAAGCGGGGCCAGACCAGCTTTCAAGGTTTGTCCGCAGACGGGTCGGGAAGTCGGAGGGCCCCAAATGGGACTAAGGGCCGCGACAAAAGGTAACGATCACTGTCAGCTGCCGTAAAGAGTGATCGGACACCGGGAGTGACGCCCCAGGCGGAACATTGGACCGTAACAATCCCGTATCCGTGGCAACCAGAACCGGCTCCCGTGCGTCCCGATCTTCCTCGCAGCCCGGGGGAGGGTCACACGAGGAGCTGCCAACCCTCTTCGACCGCGGGCTCGTACAGCGCCATCAGCAGCGCCTCACCACGGTCAGGAGAGCCGACACCGCGCTTCTTCATGTCCTTCTTCGACTCCACCACGCTGTGCCCCGTCGAGTTCGTGAACAGTTTCGGCCCCGACAACTGAGCCGCCGCCAGCTCGTCCACCCGGAGCCGCAGCCCCGTCACCCCGTGCTCGTCCGGCCGCAGCATCGTCCGTCCGGCAAGCCACATCTCGTCCCGCTTCCGGAACGGCCGCAGCGTCGCCTCATCCGGCTCTCGACCAGGCGACTCCGACACCATCACGCCGACGATCTGCGCCTGGTGCCGGCCTTCCTCGCCCCACTGCTTCAGCAGCGCCACCAGGCCCCAGCCGATACCGTTCTGGTCGATCTTCACCCGGACCGGGTTGGATGTCCCCAGCCGGCGGCGCAGCGCCTCCGCCCGATCGATGTGCTCGAGCAGGGTCCCGGCCAGTTGGATGTAGTCGGCGTTCTCCGCGCCCGAGCTGGCGTGCTCGACGGTCGCCAGGTCCCCGACGAGGCGGGTGATGACGAACTCGTCGCCGCCGTCGACCGCGACGTCGACGCCGAGCCGCACCCACGCGCCTGGCCGCACCAGCCACTCGTCGTGTTCGTCGGGCAGGCCGAGTCGGTTGAGGGGCAGCATGCTGGCGTCATGCGGCTCGTCCATGTCGACGGCGGCCTGCACCCAGTCGTAGGGGATGACGACGTTGGTGAGCCCCTGCGGGAACTTCGCCTCGATCTTCGCTCTCACGTAGTTGGACTTGGGCCCGTGGACGCGGATCGTCCGCTCGATCCACTTCCGGTCGACCATGTGCTTGGCGGGGGAGTGGCCGCCGCCGGGGCAGGACTGGCACTCGCCGAACCACTCTCCGGTCAGGTTCGGGGTGTCGTAGGCGGAGATGGGGATCGTCTCCACATCCTCGTCCCTGCACAGCTTCTCGAACCACGTGTTCGGCTCGTCGGTCGGAGGGTTGCCGATCGCGATCATCTTCGCGCCGTCACCGACCATGAGACCGGCCAGGTTGTCGCCGATCGTGTGCGCGATGCCGCCCGCCTCCTCCACCACCAGGAGCAGCTGGTTGGCGTGGATGCCTTGGACCGCGGCCTCGTTGTACGGCGCGGCCGCGATGCCGTACGCGACGACGGTGTCCAGGCCGTTGGCGTCGGGCAGCTTGTACTGCGCCATGTCGATCGTGCCGGGCAAGCCCGCCCGCGAGTGCGCGGAGCGGACCTCGCGCCACAACTGGCGGACGACCTGCCGCCACAGCGGCGCAAGACTCACGGTGACCGAGGTGCCGACCGGATGCACGAGGCTGCTCCACAGCACGAGCTGCCCGCACGAGAACGTCTTGGAGCTGCCGAAGCACGAGGGGACGGCGACCTGCTTGTGGCTGATCAGCGCGCTCATGAACTGGCGCGGCACGCTCCACACCGCGCTGCCGAGCACCTGCTCACAGAACCCGACCGGATCGTCTACCCACAGCGCGTACGACGTCCCGGCGACCCGGTAGGCGGCCGCGAACACCTGCCGCGCCTCGGCGTCGGTCAGCTCCTCAAGCAGAAGCCGCCGCTCGACGGGCGGGAGCTCCATCAGCTCGGTGAACATGGTGGCGGCGAGCTGGGAGCGCTGGTCGCCTGGCGAGGCGATCGCGCTCGGGGTCACCAGCGCCACGGCGACCCGTCCGGGATGTGTGCCGCTCCGGCGGCTGACAACTCGACACCCTTGCCCATGGCGGGCACCGGGAGGCGAGAGCAGTCACGCAAGCTGGGCCAGACGATCACGGCCGGACACGATGAAGCCCTGGCCGACTAACGTCCAACCAGGGCTTCGAGAACCTGGACTAGCTGCGAGGCGCGTACCCGTACTGGGTGCCCCACTCGTCTGCTGAGGCGGGCTCGTAGAAGATGCGCCGGCCAAAGTTCGTCGACACAGGATCCGTCCCCTTGGCCTTGGCTGTGCGCAGCCGCTCCTTGACCGCCTCGTACGGCACACCCCACCGCTCGGCCAGGTCCTTGGCCGCCAGCCAGTGGAAGCGGTGCTGCACCCACCAGGCCGCGAACTCCTCCTCGTCGACGAGCAGCACCCGGCTGGCCGCAGTCGAGGTGCGCGGCACTCCGAGACTGTTCTCCCGCGCGTACTCCATCCGGTCCAGGACGCGCTTGTGGCTGACGCCCAACCGCTCGGCCATGACCGCAACCGGCACCATGCCCGCGGACTCCGACGTGTTGTTGCCGGCGCCAGGCTCGGTGAAGCCCCACTCCTCCGCGTGCTTGAGATCCTTGCCCACCATGACCTTGCCGAGCTCGGTCAGCTCGCCGACGTCGACGTTGGTCAGCTTCTCGCCGTCGACCGTGGCCTGGGAGAGCGCGAGGACGCCGCGGACGCGGTCCTCTCGGGCCTGCTGCTCCTCGACGCCGATGGCGGCGATGTCGGCGACCGCCTTCTCAATGACCTTGACGGCGTGCTCGGGTGACCACTGGGGCAGCGTGCTAGGGATGGACGCGTCGGTCAGCATGGCCTGCCACGCGTCGCGGCCGATGGCTGCCAGTCTCATTGTCGGCTGGATCTTGCGGTCGTGCCGCATGACGAGGACGAGCGCGCCGAGATTCCTCAGTTGGACGGCTTTGGCGTGCTTCCTGCGGGCATCCTTGACGATCTTGTGGGCGGCTTTGGTCTGCTCGACGGTCTTGCGGATCTCTCTGCTCAAGGTCTTCACTGCGGGTCCTTATGGGTTCCTGGGGCTTGTATCCTCCCGCGCAAATGATCGGGCGGTGCACGCACTCCCGCGCGTACACCGCCGATTGTAGGGGATGTTTATTCGCTTGTGAACTCTGCGACTCGGTCAGGTGCGGGGCCGCGGCATGACCGGGGTAGACGCCGGAACGTCGCTGAGGTCGTAGATGTAGAGGACGAGCCTTCCCTTCGGGTGGACTTCGCCCAGCTCGGGATAAGGGCCTTCCAGGTACTTGGAGTTGTCGTCGGGGAGGACTCCGGCGTCCACGACGCCGTCGACGACGGCTTTCCACGAGGGCGCCCAGTTGGCGGGGTCGCGGCGCCGGTTGTCGGGCGGCTCGAACACGCCGACCATGCGGGCCCGCTGCATGGCGGGGATCTTGGCTGCTCTGGCCAGCCAGCACGCGGTGTCGCGCAGGTTCTTCTTGAGCGGCCGCTGTGCTCTCCAGTGCGTCCGATCGTTGGCGTTGAGGAGCTTCGTGCCGGCGGGCAATTCGAGGACGTACACGGGCGGCTCGGACGGGCGTTCGGGGTCGGTGGTCATGGTGCTCCCTTGCTGTCGCGGGGTGGGGGTTGGTGGGCTCGCGGGCGGCGGGATGCGGGTTCCCCGGCGCCGCCCGCGAGCCGGTCACAGGGCCGCAGCGGAGGTTTCCATATGGGAAGTTCCTATGTGGCGAGGAGTTCGAGGCCGAGCTGGCCGTCGATGGCGGGGATGGGGTGCGGGCTGGGCTGGTGGAGGTGGGCGCAGCGGCAGCCGCACGAGCCGTCGCAGTGCCTGCCGTCGCGCCCGCACTGGCCGCACATGCCGGTGGCCGCCCACCAGTCCAGGTCTGTGCCGAACTCGACGTGATCGGGGCACGGCTTGTACTCGACGTCGGCTCGGCACAGGTTGCACACCAGCCGCTGGCCGGGCCGCTCGTCGTCGATGATCGCCTGGTATCTCACCACTGGGCGTTCTCGTCGGGGCGGCCGTCGCCGTCGAGGTCGGCGGGCTGGCCTTCGGTGGCGTCGGCGGGCAGGGTGCAGCCGTAGGTGTCGGCGTAGCCGACCGGCCACACGTAGACGGGGTAGAAGCCGGGGAAGCCGTCGTAGTGGCGATAGGTGCCCCGGTGGGTGGGCGGCTTCTGGGTCGGGTAGGTGCGGCTCGGGTCACGCTGGTAGGGGACAGCGGTGCGCGGGACGGCGGGCGGCCGGTAGGTCGGGACGGTGGTCTTCGCGCTGCTCGGCTGCGCGGGCGTGGTGGGCTTGCTGTGAGGGATGGCGGGCCGCGTCGCCGCGGTGATCGGCCGGGCGGGCGGGGCGACCGGCTGGCGCTGCGCGGGCTGCGGCTGGCTACCGATGGAGGTCCTGCCCATCGTGTTGCTGTTGCCGGTGGCGGGCTTGGGCGGCGGGGGGATGGTGGCGGCGCAGGCGGGCGCTTCGCTGCTCGCGCACGCGGTGAGGACGGCGGCGGTCAGCGTGGTCACCAGCACGGTGGCGCGGCCAAGGCCGGTTCGGTAGGCGGGCATGCGGGTCTCCTTCGGGAGTGGGTTGGTCAGGCTGCTGAGCGGCTGGTCTTGCGCCGCTCGTACTGGGAGCGTTGGACGGCCTGCTCGTGGGCGCGGCAGGCGTCGCACGGCGGTTCGCTGAGCTCACGATGCCGCTTGAGCGCGGCCGCGCTCGGGCAAGGGCTTCGCACGCCGGGCGGGCGCATCCGTCTCGGCTCCGCCCGTTCGGCGGGGATGTGCGGTGTCTGGGGAGCGCCGGGGAGCGGGCGGCCTTCCTCGTCCCAGGTGATCCAGGCGAGAAGCTCCTCCTCGGTGCGGTCGATGTCGACCATGGCGGCGAGCAGGTAAGGCAGGTTGTCCTGCTCCACCTGCGGCAGGGTCGCCTTGTAGGCGGCGGCTGCGTCGGGGCCCTGGTCTCGGATCAGGAACGCGAAGTAGGAGGCGACTTTGACCAGGTGCTTGGCGAGACGCTGCCGGTGGTGGGCGTCGGTGAGGTCGAGGTCCAGACCGGGGATGGCCTGCTGTCGCACGGGAGGTCCCTCACGGTCGCGGGGTTCGGGGGTGTCGCTGGCGGCGGCCATGCGCTTCCTGTGGCGGTAGCGCTCGATGAGACGCGCGGAGACGCCGAGCTCGAAGGCGATCTTCTGGGCTGTGACGCCGGGCCGGTCGAGTTGCAGGAACCGCGCGTACCGCTCGACGGCAGGGCGTCGGACGGGCGCGCCGAGGGTGGAGACCACGATCCGGTCATAGTCGGCTCGGCACAGGCCGCGCGAGTGCACGGCTTTCCCGCATCCGGGCTGTGAGCACGTCCCGTGGTCTCCCACGGTGCTACGGCCTTTCGGCCGGGGCGGGGATGGCGAAACGGAAGACGGCTTCGCCGCACGCGCACTCGATGTCGGGCTGGCGAGCGTCGTGTGTCCATCCGCCGTGTTCGCCGTGGCCATGCTGGTCAAGCAGGTCCCAGATGATGGCGGGGTCGAGCGGCACGACGGTGGCGGGGCGGGCGATGGCGGTGGCGGCGTCTGCGATGGCGGCGGCCTGGTTGGCGGTGACGGCGAGGTTGATCTGTCCGATGTCGGCCATGACCTTGCTCAGCATCGAGTGGTAGGTGCGGAGCCGCGCCGCCCTGCGACCGTTCTCGAGTTCGTCGGTGCCGTCGTAGTCGTTCGTGAGGTCGTCGGTGATGGCGATGCAGGCGAGGGCGAGCCCGTGCAGGCGGGTGGCCTCCTTGCTGCCCGCCACTGAGATGGGGATAGCCCAGTCAGCGAGGCGGGGGATCGCGGTCCCGAGGGGGATGGGGAGCAGGTGGACGTCGTCGGAGTGGGTGTCGGGCGCGTCGACGGACGTGTTGGTGGGGGTCACCAGTGGGGCCTTTCTCCTGGGGCGAGGGTTGAGCGTGTGCCGGGGAGGACCGCAACCACTCCGGCACACACGTAGAAGTGTAGGGGATATTTATCGTTTGCGCTACCGGTGAATCGGTCACACAGAAGGGGGCTCTCGTCCACGCCGGGAGACAAGCAGAACCAGTCGCTAACGTCGCATCGGTCAGGTCGGCGCGGCCTCGAACAGGCGTCACAGCCACTAACAGCCAGCGCAATCATGGCCTGAACTGCGTAAACAACATTAGCGGGCTTGCGGCAAATCAAAATAGACAAATATCGTCTAGTCGAACTAGACAAAGATGTGACGGCGGGCTACAGTCCATCCATGACCTCTCGCCACGAACTGATCTTCGACCAGCCGGACATCCCCCAGGACTTCGACGACACCGAGCCTGAGATCGTCGCGACCACCTACCTCGCCACCGCCACGCGCACCGGCAAGTACTGGACCGCGACCGTCCACGGCCTCCCGGACCGCCACAACCTTCAGGTCCAGGGCGCGACCTGGAAAGAGACCAAGAGCAACGTCCTCGACCGCACCGTCGATCTGCTCGGCTCCGACGCCGGCGTCGTGGGCGTTCTCCTCGTCCCCGCCGACACGGAGGAGGCGAGCGCCCTGGAGGCAGTCCGTGACGCACGCGCCGCGCGTCTCCTCGCGGAGCAAGCCGAGCGTGACGCCGTCCGGGCGGCCGCCCAGACCCTTCTCGACCGCGGCTGGTCCACGCGTGATGCGGGTAGCGCGCTGGGCCTGTCCCATCAGCGCATCTCTCAGCTCGCTCCGCGCGTCAACGCGTAAGATCCGAACGTTCCCATTCCTGTCTGGCTGGGACAGCCGCTGCCTCTCGGACTGACCACCCGAACGCACGAGGCGGCGAAGGCGGCCCCTCCGGCTACGTGCCGGAGGGGCCTTCGTTATGCCCTTTGACCTGGCCCGCCGATTCGGTGGTCCATCTCCATTGCCAACCGAGTAAATATCCCCTACACTTTTAAGTGTCGGGTTGGTCGCCCGACAGGCCCAACAGCCCAGACAGGAAAAGGGAGAACATGCCGAACAAGAAGACGAAGAAGAGCGAGTGCCAGGTCTGCGCCGCCCCGATCAACGCTCCGGTCGGCTCGAAGGTCACGCACAATGACCCGAGCACGGGCAAGCGGTGCGCGGGTAGCAGCGTCAGCACCGGTCACGCCTTCTAAGCTCGAAGGAAGTGCCTCCCGTCCCTCGGGGTGGGAGGCACTTTCCCGCCCTTGGGGAGGAATAGAACGCTCAGTAGCGCCAGGGTGTGCAGGAAACTGCACACCCGTTTGCGTCTGGCAGCGGCTATGGGAGCGGCGCAGCTCAGCGGCGCTCGAAGGGATTGAATCCCCAAGGATCCTGGTGCGGCTCGCCGCGTTCGCGTAGCTCGATCTGGTAGGCCCGCCAGATGTCGTCCTCCGTTAGCGAAACCTGATTGCTGCGCCACCGCGCCCCGGATCGGGCCCGTTCGCGGTACCTGCGGTTGAAGGCGGCATACGACAGACCAGGTTCAGCCAGGCGGCGGCGCCGCTCAGCGCGCCGGTCGTCGATGATGGCGGCCTGGTCCAGGTCGGCCGCCGCGCGGGCACGGGCTAGCTCGTCGATGTCGTAGGCGATCCGGCGCAGCACCGCAGCCACCCGAGCCAGGTCCACCCCGACGTGGTAGGCGTCCTCATCATCGGCCGGACGCAGGTTCACCACTGGGGGGAATCCGTCGCCGGCGAGCCGGTCGACCCATTCGGCGCACTCCAGCACCCAGCGCACCTCATCGACCAGGCGCTCGGCGATGCCGTCGCGGCCGTCCAGCTCCTCATCATCGCTACCAGCGGGATCCTCCGGAGCTGGCCACCCGGCCTGACGCAGCTGCGCCAGCGCCGCCTCTAGCTCTGGCAACGGCGCGGCCGCCGTGGCGATCTGCTGGATGCGCGAGGGCGAACGCCCCGCCTCAGCCGCCACCGTCCGCACCGGCAGGCCCTCGACACGGGCCGAGGCAATGGCCCACTCGTGCTCGATCTCGGCCTGGCGCAACCGCCACGCCGCAAGGCGCACCCGGCGCCGCAGTCGTCGCTCCCGCCGTACCTTCGCCCGTAGCTCGTCTCGATCCACGCTAAGGATCATGTCACCGGCCGCCATACGGTGTGCAGGAAACTGCACACGCTGGCGCCACTGATCGTTCCGCTCCTCCCCGAAGACCGGACTCGGCCCGTTTCAGCCGTATTCGCCAGAGTGGCACCCGTTCCGCGTGGCTATGGGGGACCGTGCGGCTCATGTTCGACCCACGCTGGCGGTCCGAGCGCAGCCAGCACTTCCTCAGGAATCGAGTAATCCTCAGTGTCGAATTCGGGCTCAAGCGCCTCGACGATCTTGAGGAACGCCTTGTACTCCTTCCGCTGCTTCCGGTACTTCTTCACGATTTCGGCGACCAGCTCGGGGACGCCGAGTTGGTCGGCCACCACGAGCGGGTCGACCGGGCCGCGCACCCAGCCCTGTGGGGTGCGCTCGGCCATGCCGAACTCGCCGAGGATCTTCAGCCCCTTGTCGGTCGTGGTGTCGGACAAGCTGCACAGGTAGGGCAGATCCACCGTGCGGATCGGCTCCGTCCCCAGCTGCTCGTAGACGAACGCGGCCGCAGGCCCAAGCACCCGGAACACTGGGTGGATACCGCCCAATCGGCCCGCCTGCCAGCGCCGCCAGGCGGCCGCCTCGGCGTACGCGGCCGGAACGATCAGCCGGTAGACGTCGGCCCGCTCGCCGCGGTGCTCGGCCACCCAGTCGATGAAGGGGTCGGCCTCTTGCCGCAGCAGCTTCAGCGTCTTGGCCACCGTCGACTCGTCGAGGCAGGCCAGCAGGGCTAGGTGCCGCACCCCGAACGCGATCGTCGTGCTCCTCGAGAGCTGGGCCGCCTTCAGCATGGCTAGGAGGACCCGCCTGATGGTGCAGGCCTTCTTCCCCTTCCACCTGCCCAGCCGGACCGCCACCACCAGCGCTGAGTACCAGGCGCGGGTTTTCTGCAACTCCCCGATACCCTCGTCGTCAGTGGTCGGAGGTCTCACTTCGACAGGCACCCCTTCAACCTCTAGATGCCTAACCCCCCTGTGTGTTCTCTCCCTTGTGTGGACCTCGCGGCCAGACTCCCGTTCAGCGATCCAGAGATGCGCGTTCTTCCAGTCCGCCCGTAGCGCCTTCAGTCGCTCGGCGTTGTCCTTGTACCGGTCGTAGAAGGCGACGAAGGCGGGCCAGTCCCCGGCGCGCATCCGCGCGGCGACGTCGGCCAGGCGCCACCCGCACGCGAGCGCGCCGGCCACGACCGCCTGCCGGGCTTCGGAGGGGCTGCCGTACTGGCGGGCGTCGTACCGGCCCGTGCAGGCGATGAGCTCTAGGCGCGGAGACAGGCGGGGCAGCGGCCCGTCCGCGCGCGGGTGCCACACCTCGCCCTGCTCGTCTTTCGCCCACTCGGCGGCGCGCGGACCGGGCTCCTTCGCCGACTGGGTGCGGTTGCCTTGGGTGAGCTTCCAACCGGGCAGTTCCGCGGCCTCGAGTTCAGGCTGCAGCGCATCCACCAGGCCGGACCAGACCTCTGGCCCGTTGGGGTGGTCCACGACCCACAGGGCGGTGTCGAGATCGTCGGCGAGCTGCTGGTAGCCGCCGCGGCGGTGCCATGCGCCGGGTGGACGGATCAGGCCTTCGTGGCAGTTTTGGACCGGGCTGGGGTCGAAGGTGACGTATCGGCGGGCGAGCGCTTCGCCGAGGCGGCGCGTCTCCCCGTAGGACACCTTCTTCTGCCACAGGACGTAGACGTGGCGGCCGCCGTTCGGGGACACGTCGGAGAAGCACTCGCCGCCGAGGGAGCAGACGAGGGCGGCGAAGTCGGCGGCCTCCGCCTCGACCAGCGCGGCTGGATCCGGGGCACCGGCCGCGACCGCCTTGCCGGTGTCGAAGTCGGCGGGCAGCAGGTTCGTCATGCCGTGGTGGTAGACGAACACGGCGGCGACGTGCGCGGGTAGGCGCGTGGTCAGATCGCGCTCGTCGCGCCGCCAGTAGTTGCGGCCGTCCTTGGCTACCCGCACGCGGTCGCCAGCTCCGAGGCGGGGCGCGAACAGCGCCCACAGGCGGGCAGCGGTCAGCGTGTCCTGTCCGGAATGGCTCTCCCCGTGCCGGGGTAGGGGTATGAAGTTGTTCGTGGCGGCAATGCCGGTTTCACCCTCGTTCGACACGCCGAACGGGGGCATGACTGGCAGAGCCGGGGCCGCATCGATTACTGTGGCTCCTAGCTTCTGGGACCGGCTCCAGGCATGCGAAAGCCCGCCGGGAACCGGTTGCCTCTCCGAAGGTCCTCACGCACTCGCTTTGGCCGGTGAATAGCGCGAGGGCCTTCGTCGTTTCTGCAGATAGTCCGCCAGGTGTTACTCGGCGGAGAGTCTCCTCTCGACTTCCTTCATGAGCGTGATCAGTACGCGCTCATCAGGCGCTTATTAGGTCAAGGTCAAGCTGCTCCAACGGCTCCTGCTCGACATACGTCGAGGCCGCACGGTCAGCCTCCACGAGGATCTCCAGGTACCTCCAGATCGGCACCTGGCGGGCGCGGGCACCCTTCTTGGCAGCTGCACGCACCTCCGGCTTGACCCGGCCGGACAGCATGACCTCGTCGCCCTTCGGGACGCGGGCACGCCTAGGCGCCGGACCAGCCGGTGGCCGCTTGGTCAGCGGGTCAGCCTCGACCAACTGCTCCAGGTAGAGCGAGATGGAGACGCCCTTTGCCGCCGCGCCTGCCCAGGCGAGTTCGTGAATCTCCGGGCTGACACGGCCCCCGAGCGAGCCGTAGACGCCGCCCGAGTCCGGGCGACGGGTACGTCCAGCGATAGCAGCCATGCGGAGCATCATGGCGTATCGATGTTTGCATACGCCACCACCGGCTTCCGGCGTGTCGCACTTCGTTGCCAAGTTGTTGATCAAGTCGCGCGTTTAGGGGACAGCTGTCCACGTCCACGGGCGCGCGCCCCGCTGCCCGCGCAGGCATGCCAGCCGGTGTTCGACCTCTGGGTGCCGGACGGGGTTCTCGCCTGCTACCTGGGCGGCCATGCACGCCATGCGGAACTCGCGGATGTCGCGCAGGATTTCGAACCCGTCCCACTGGGTGACGTCGTGGCCGTAGGAGCCGACGAACTGCCGGTAGTCTTCCTCGGTAATCCCGGCCAGGGTGAACGCCTTGACCGCTGTGGAGACCAGGTCCCACTCGGGCGGGCCGACCGAGCAGCGTTCCAGGTCGAGCAGGACCACGCGGCCGTCGTCGGTGGCCACCACGTTCCCGATCCACGCGTCGCCGTGCACGACGCTTTCCGGGAGACCTCCGGGCAGACTTGCCCAGCGCGCGCGCAGGCCCGCCAGGTGCTTCCGCATCCACGCGCGGTCCGGCTCCGTCAAGGTGGCCGCCCTGTCGATCCGCTCAGCCAACCGTACGAATGGGTCCAGGCGGCCGACGTCGAACGTGGTCGGCGGGGGGAGGTCGTGCAGGAGGCGGAGCGCGGCGGCGACTTCCAGCGCGGTGCCATGTCGGTGCGGGGGCAGCTCTCGCCACCATGTCACCGCGCGGCCGTCGATTTCGGCGGGCTGCTCAACGCCGGGGAGGGCCTGGACCGCGGGCACCTTGTGGGATTCGAGCCAGCGAGCGACGCGCACCTCGCGGGCCGCGGCCGCCACCTGCCCGGCCCTGGAGACACGGGCGATGATCCCTCCGGGGAGCCGGTAGAGGGCGTTCTCGCCGAATCTGATCAGCTCGGCGCCGCGCAAGTCGATGCCTGCCTGCTGACATGCGGCCCGCAGGATGGACTTGGTCGCGGTCTCTGCTTCGCGCGCGAGGGTCATGCCTGGATCGCCGTTCGGATCTGGTGACGGAGCTCGGCCACGGGGGTGCGCCCGTCGTGGGGTTGAGCAAGACGATGCAACTCTCGCATGTCGTCTTGGGCGCGGCAGGAGCGGACCTTGCCCGCATCACCGATGGCGCGCATACCGATGACCGCCGCCTCGTCCGGATCGCCCGTGGCCATGGTGAGGGAGGCGAGCTTAATGCCGCTGATCGCGCGGGACCGCACGTAGGGGGCGACGTGCCCCTCGACCGCCGTGCCGAGCCGCTGCGAGGCGGCGGCCGCGAACCGGTCGCTCTGCTTCAGCGCCAGATCGAACATGGCGTGCCCGGTGTCGCCGGCGTGCTGGGCGGCATCGTAGTAACGCATCCACGGCCTTTCGTCGGCCGGGCGGATGCGCGTGAACTGCTCGTCGGCCTTGCCCACGGACTCGAGTGTGCCCTCGACCATGCCGAGCTTGGCCATCGCGCGGGCGCGGGCGGTGTACAGCATGGCGCGTTCGGCGGGGGTGAGCCGGTCGGCGCGCACCAGGGCGAGTTCGACCAGCGTCAGCCCGTCGTCGGCGTCGCCGCACCAGATTGCTTGGCGGGCCATGAGGGAGAGCACCTTGGCTCTCAGGTGCCAGTCGCCGGCTTCTTCGGCGCACGACAGGGCGAGCCGGAACATTCGGCGGGCGTCGTCGTGGGCGTAGGCGTCGAAGGCCATGGCGGCGGCTGAGTGGCCGAGCCAGCCCACCGCGACGTACAGCTCGTCGTGCAGGGCCCGCGGGCAGGTGGAGTGCTGCAGGAGGCTCACCGAGTAGCGCAGTTGGGCGTTGACCGCGTCGCGGACGAGGCCGCCGCCGTAGGTGTGGTCCCACGCCGAGAACACTCCGGCGATCGTGCGCAGCTCCAGGATGTCGGCTGCCTGTACGGCCTTGGGCACTTCGGCGGGCTGCGCGAACTGGGCCAGGTCCGCGAGCGTGATGGAGACGGCCGCCCCCAGAGCGGTGCGGAAGAATCCCTTGCGGTTCACGTCCCCCACCCCCTCCACCGCAAGCGCAGTACTCGATCTTCGTGCACGCCGGAACCCTAGGTCCGCGTCTGTTTCCGCGCCCAAGATCGCCCGAAGCGCCTCCCGGTAGTCCGCCTGGGGCCAGCGCACCAGACCACGCTCCAGCTTGCCGAGGTAGTTGGCCGTCAGGCAGGTCACCCGCTGGTGATGCGTGTAGATCCAGGCGTTGACCAGATCAGCGAGATCTTGCCGACTGGCGCTCTCGCCGGGCGTGGTGGGGGAGGTAAGGCGTTCTCGTGCGCGCCGTAGCGCATCGTTGCGATCAGGCACGGGGGCACTCCTCTCCGAGGGTGGCACGCACCGGAATCGTCGCATAGGGCAGACGGGAAGGCCCGCCAATCTGCCCCCGATCTGCCCCTTGACTACCCCGCCATGTGGCGTTCCTCACAGCCGCCTGGCGGCTCAAGGTGAAGGGCACGGCCGCAGCGAGCACAAGCCCAGCGGCTCGGCCAGTCCCGTTCGACCCGCGGCTACCGGGAGGAGACCAGCACCATGGAGCCGGACGAAGATCGCGCGGCGCGAGCGCAAGCGATGCTCGTGCAGCAGCAGAGCGGCGGCTGGTGGCTGGTGCTGTGGGCCCCTTACCGGCGACGCTTCGATGGCTACTATCTGGGCTCCTCAGAGCGCGGCGTGTTCGTCGAGGGGCGCACCGCGCAGGAGATGGGCACCCTCCTGATGCAAGCCCAGCTCGATCTCTGGCGGGCCTCGTTGATCCCCACTCAAGCGCGGCTGCCCACACCCCAGCGGCCCGCCGGCGAGGTTCGCCAGACCCCGATCTCCGACCCTGGGAGCTCCTCCCGTCTGCGCGAACACCAGGGGACGCCAGAGCGGCGCTCCCAGGGGCGGGGGCACCATCGAAGGCAGCCCTCATGAACTCGATCATGCAGTGGGCCCTGGGGCGTCCCTGGCCATACCGCTCCGAGCCTTTCCCCCGCGTTGCTCTTGACGCGGCCCCGCCGCAAGAGGCGGCGGCTGGCGAGACAGAGCAGCCACCCGCATCTGAAGATCAGCGGTGATCGAGGCAGGCGGCGGAGAGCTGCTGAGCCCGCGCGCTGTCTCGGCACCACGTCATCCCACCTTCCCTGAGCTGCACACCCTCCGATCGTGTCGTCGCCCCGACGACCTGCAGAAGGGAGAAGCACCAGTGACAACGATCTCCGGCGAGACGATCGCCGAGCTATTCACCGACGCCGTCGCCAGAGTCCAACAGGGCGAGCCGGTCAGCCCGCGCGCCATGCCCACTCGCGAGGTGCTGGACGTTCGGCTCCTGATCGAGCAGCCTCGCGCCCGGTTGCTGCCCGCTCAGCCTGCCCGCGTGCTCAACCCCGCGTTCGCGGTCGCCGAATGTGTGTGGATCCTGTCAGGAACCAACGCCCCGTGGATCTACGACTACAACGCCCAACTCCGCCAGTACGCCGAAGACGACGGCATCCTGCGCGGAGCGTACGGGCCCCGCATGCGCCTCTGGGACGGCCACGTCGATCAGCTCGCCCAGGTCCGGGCCACGCTGCTGGACGACCCCGAGACCCGCCGCGCCGTCATCCAGCTGTACGACCCTGCTCGGGACGCCGGAGGCCATCGGGACGTGCCGTGCACTCTCGGCTATCGCTTCCATCTACGGCAGGGCCGCCTGCACATGGTGACCACGATGCGCAGCAACGACCTGTGGACGGGCTTCCCCTACGACGCCTTCTCCGCCACCGTCCTACAGGAGCTGATGGCGGGCTGGGTAGGCGCCGACCTCGGCGAGTACCACCACCACGTGGACTCGCTCCACCTGTACGAGCAGGATCTGAA